>DATJXL010000359.1:0-21683 GCA_035500135.1 Kofleriaceae bacterium | reverse complement strand
CGACGTGCACGACGACGTGGGCGCCGCCGATGCGCTGGCCGCGGTCGTCGCGCACCGTGCCGCCGACGAGCGCACCGCGCGCGAGATCGATGCGGATGTCGCGCACCGACGTGCCGCCGGGCGCGTGCGCGGCGGCAACGTCGAGCTCGCGCGACTGCGCGAGGTAGCCCGGGATCTTCGCGTCGACGTGCCAGTGGCCGGGGCGCAGCGGGCCGAGCTTCCAGCGGCCGTCCTTGTCGGTCGTCGCCTCCGCCGATTGCCCGGCCGGTCCGCGCGCATCGAGCGGCATGCCGGCGAGCGCCTCGCCGCTGCTGGCGTCGAGCAGCACGCCCTCGGCCGCGCCGCCGAGCGGTAGCACGAGGTGAACGTGGTCGCCGTGCACGCTCGCGACCGCGTCGAGCTCGGCGGGTGGATAGTCGGGGTGGTCGACGCGCACGCGCACGTGGCCGCGCGGCAACAGCTCGATCGCGAACGTGCCGTCGCGCGCGACCGTCGTGTGGCGGCCCTCGCCCGCACCGTCGCTGACCTCGAGCTGCGCGCCGCCGACCGGCACGCCGGTCGCGTCCTCGAGCGTGCCGACGAGCTCGGCGTCGGCGATGTCGAGCACGATGTCCTCGCGGTGCTCGCCGGCGGTCGCGCCCTTGCCGGCGGGCAGGTCGACCTCGCGCCGGACGTCGACATGGCCGTAAGCGCTGGCGTGCAGCTCGACCGCGCCGGCGAGCGGCCCGAGCTTGAACTCGCCGTCGTCGTCGGTGAAGCCTTCGAGTGGCGCGCCGACTTTCGGCTGCGCGGTGACCTCGGCGCCGACCACCGGCGCGCCGCGCGGGTCGGTCACCTTGCCGACGAGCATCGTGCCCGCCGACACGACGAGATCGACGCCCGTGATGAGCTGGCCGGTGTCGATCGCGACCTCGCGCGAGCGCGCCTCCGCGAAGCCCGCGGCCTGCGCGAGCACGGTCACCTTCGCCTTGCCGAAGCCGAGGATGCGATAGCGCCCGTCGGCGCCGGTGACCCAGATCGACGCGTGCGCCTCGTCGGTCGGCAGCGGCGGCGGCTCGCCGAGCATGCCCGCCGCCGGATCGACGATCGCGGCCGAGCGCGCGACCTCGGCGCCCGGCGGCGGCAGCGGCGGAATCGGGCCGATCATCACGCCGAGCTCGCCGCGCGCCATCAGCTCGGGATCGAGCCCGGTCGCGCTCGGCTCGGGCGCCGGCGCGGCGGTGCGCCCCGAGAACCGGCGCAGGCGATCGCGATCGACATCGGCCGACAGCTCGCTCGCCGTCGCGCCTTGCGAGATCGCGCGCACGGCCGCGCCCTCGACCGGATTGCCCGACGCGTCGAGCACGCGGCCCTCGATCGCGCCGCCGCGCACGAGCGCGAGCTCGGGGACGCCCTTGCCGGCCTCGAGCTCGACTCCGCCCGGCGAGATGAAGCCGGGCGCGAACGCGTCTGCGATCCAGCGGCCGTTCGGCACGCCCTCGATGCGAAACGCGCCGTCGTCGAGCGTGCGCGCGAACCGCGGCGCCTGATCGTCGCCGCTCGGGCGCAGCTCGACGGCGGCTACCAGCGGCGTGCCCTCGCCGCGATCGATCACGCGGCCGACGACGATCGCCCCGGCCTCGAGCCGCAGCTCGACCGGCGCGAACGGCCCGGCGCCGAGGCGCGCGACGCGGATCGTCCGCGCCGCGTTCGCGCCCTGCCACGCGTAGACCTGGTAGCGACCCTCGGGCAGGCTCGCGGCGTGAAACGCGCCGCGCGAGTCGGTCTTGAGCTCGAGCGTGCCGCCGATCGCCTCGCCGCGCACGCCGACGTTCGCGTTCGCGACCGGCTTGCCGCCGTCGGTGACCGAGCCGTCGATCGCGATCTGACGCGCGACCACGATGCGCGCCTCGTCGGATGGCACCGGGACGAAGCGCACCTCGGCCGCGAGCAAGCCGCTGCCCGTCACGCGCACGCGATAGCGGCCGGGCGCGATCCCGAAGATCGCGAACCGGCCGTCGGCGCCGGTCGGCGGGGCGATCGCGACCGGCGCCGGCACGCCGGCATCGCCGGGTGCGGCCGCGTCGACGACGCCGGCATCGCGCGCGACCCTCGGCGTGATCGATAGCGCGCGGTCGGGCACGCCGCGCTCGAGCTCGGCCGAGACCTCCGCGCCCGCGACCGGCAACCCGGCACCGTCGAGCACGACCCCGGTCAACCGCGTGCCCTGGGCGTGCTCGTCGGACAGCTGCGGCGGCCGCGGCGCGTGGATCGCGGCGCTGCCGGCGGCATCGCGCGGCGCTTCGACCGGCGTCGCTGCGTGGCGCGCGCGGTGGAGCACGACCCCGATCACGCCCAGCGCGAGCAGCACGGCGGCCGCGATCCCGATCGCGATGCGCCGGCGCCGCGCCGCTGGCTCGGCGGCGCCGTTGTCGCGGTCGTCCTCGCTCATCCGATGCCAGCAATGTTAGTCTGAGATCGCCATGGCGCAGGCATTGTTTGCCAACCAGCGGGAAGCGAACCTGGCCTCGACGGTCGCGCTCATCGACGAAGTGCTCGCGGAGCTCGGCTACGGCGGCAGCCGCGTCGACGATCCGGCGGCGGTGCACGCCTGGCGCATCCACAAGGGCTCGGCGACCGCCTCGATCGCGCTCGTCGCGCGGCCCGAGTTCACGCACCTGAGGCTGTCTGCCACGGTGATGACGCTCGATGCCAAGGTCGATCGCGGCGCGCTGTTCGCGCACCTGCTCGAGCTCAACGCGACCCTGTGCGGCAACGCGTTCGCGCTCGCCGGCGACCGCGTGCTGCTCGTCGCCGAGCGCTCGACGCTCGATCTCGATCGCAGCGAGCTGCTCGATCTCGTGCGCCGCGTCACCGCGAACGCCGATCATCACGACGACCTGCTCGTCGCGAAGTTCGGCGGCGCGCTCGGTGGCTAGCGAACGTCGCGGCCGCGCGGGCCTTCGTCGAGCGCGATCTGCGTCAGCACGTTCGGGCACAGCGTCAGCTCACCGCTCTCGCGCACCACGCGGCCCCGCGAGTCGATGAGCTTGGCGTCCTCGAGCACCACGAACTCGACCGGCCCCGAGCTCGGCTGGCAGGACGCGAGGTAGCCGGTGACGCGGGCGCCGGTGTCGTACTCGATTTGCACGCGGTGGCTGATCAGGTCGTGCAGCTTCGAATAATTCGGCATCGCACGACCTATAACATCATTTGATCCGCGAGAGGCAGGGCCCCTTGCCCGGGACGAGCTCGCAGTACGCGTAGCAAGCGTCCGTCTCGTGGCGCAGACACGCGTGGTGAAAGCGATCGGCCGCGAGCGCCGTGTGCTTGGCGGCGCGATGGAGCTCGGCGGCGCGCTTGCAACCGAAGCCGCTGTCGAGCTTGCAGCCGCGTTCGAACATCTCGAGCGCCTTCGCGTCGTCGGTGCCGGCGTCGAGCAGCGCGGTGTTGTCGCAACCCTGGTAGTCGCCGCCGTCGCACGCCTTCAGATAGAGCTCGCGCGCCTTGCCGCGATCGGACTTCACGGTGAGCCCGGCCTGGTAGAAGTAGCCGAGCGACGTGCAACCGTGCATCGCGCCGGCGTCGCAGGCCTTGCGAAACCAGCGGGCCGCGGCTTCGTTGTCGTGCGTCACGTCCTCGCCGGCGTAGAGCATCAGGCCGAGCGAGTCGCAGGCCGGCGCGTAGCCGTTCTCGCAAGCCTTGCGGTACAGCGCCAGCGCCTTGTCGACATCGCGCGCGACGCCGTTCCACGTGCGCCCCGAATCGTAGATGTTCGCGGCTTCCGCGCAGCCGCGAGCCGCACCGAGATCGCATGCACGCTGGTAGCTGCGGAGCGCCGGCGCGTACGTCTCCGGGTGCGCTTTGCCCTGCGCTTCGCCGTCGGCGAGGCACGCCGGGCCGTCGCCGCAGTCGGCCTGCGCGCGCGCCGCGAGCCCCGCGATGGTCGCCGCGGCGGCGACCAGGCACGGCGCTAGTCTCCCCACGGATCCGCCGTACGCTTCACCTTCGGCGCCGGCTCGTGGTCGTCCTTGGCCGCGTGGATCATGCCCTCGCGGTCCATCGTGAACTCCTGCTCGCCGATCGCGTGGTTCTTGTACGAGATCATGCATCGAAACCGCGCGCCCGCCGCGCCGACCGGGACGTGGTCGTCGCACTTCATCGATTCGACCGAGCTCCCGTTGGCCTCGACGAGATCTTGCGCGAGCACGTCGCCGCTCGCGTAGGTCGGCCGCGCGGCACAGTACACGCCGGCCGCAAACACCGCGGCGACGAACCCGACCAGCGCGACCGTTCGCCCCATCTCCGGTGATTGTGCTACACGCGGCGTGTGACCGACAAGCTGCGGAAATCGCGCTTCACCACCGACGCCGACATCGAGATCCGCGGCGCCTACGGCCCCGACGACGCGCGCGGTGACGCGACTCCCGCCGGCACGTTCCCGTTCACGCGCGGCGTGCAGAGCACGATGTACCGCGGCCAGCTGTGGACGATGCGCCAGTACGCCGGCTTCGGCACCGCGGCCGAGTCGAACCGCCGCTACAAATATCTGTTGTCGCAGGGCGGCAAGGGCCTCAGCGTCGCGTTCGATCTACCGACGCAGATGGGCCGCGATAGCGATCACGCGATGGCGCGCGGCGAGGTCGGGCGCGTCGGCGTCGCGATCGATTCGCTGGAAGACATGAGAGTCCTGTTCGATGGGATCCCGTTGGCAGAAGTCTCGACGTCGATGACGATCAACGCGACCGCGGCGACCTTGCTCGCGCTCTACATCGCGGTGGGCGAGGAGCAAGGCGCCTCACCGACTGCGCTGCGCGGCACGATCCAGAACGACATCCTGAAGGAGTACATCGCGCGCGGCACGTACATCTATCCGCCGGCCGGCTCGATGCGGCTCATCACCGACACGTTCACGTACTGCAGCCGCGAGGTGCCGCAGTGGAACACGGTGTCGATCAGCGGCTATCACATCCGCGAGGCCGGCGCCGACGCGGTCCAGGAGATCGCGTTCACGCTCGCCGACGGCATCGCGTACGTCGACGCCGCGCTGCGCGCGGGGCTCGCGGTCGACGAGTTCGCGCCGCGCCTGTCGTTCTTCTTCAACGTGCACAACAACTTCCTCGAGGAGGTCGCGAAGTTCCGCGCGGCGCGCCGGATGTGGGCCCACGTCATGCGCGAGCGCTTCGGGGCGAAGTCGGCGAAGAGCCAGATGCTGCGCTTTCACACCCAGACCGCGGGCGTGACGCTGCAGGCGCAGCAGCCGCTCGTCAACGTCGTGCGCGTGACGCTGCAGGCGCTCGCCGCCGTGCTCGGCGGCACGCAGTCGCTGCACACGAACAGCTACGACGAGGCGCTCGGCCTGCCGACCGAGGAGGCCGCGCGGATCGCGCTGCGCACGCAGCAGGTGATCGCGCACGAGTCGGGCGTCGCCGACTTCGTCGATGCCCTGGGCGGCTCGTGGGCGATCGAGTCACTCACCGACGAGCTCGAGCGCCGCGCGCGCGAGTACCTGACGACGATCGACGAGATGGGCGGCATGGTGCGCGCGATCGAGCGCGGGTTTCCGCAGAAGGAGATCGAGCGGCGCGCGTACGAGCACCAGCGCGCGGTCGAGGCCGGCGAGCGCATCGTCGTCGGCGTCAACGACTTCGTGGTCGCGGAAGACGCGCCGGTGCCGGTCGGCGTCGTCGATCCGGCGCTCGAGCGCGAGCAGGTCGCGCGCGTCCAGGCCGTGCGCGCACGCAGAAACGCCGCCGAGCATGCGCGCGCTTTGCAGGCGCTGGCAGACTCGGCGGCGGGGGATGGGAACTTGCTGCCGCCCATCGTCGGCGCGGTCAAGGCGTTCGCGACCGTGGGCGAGATCGCGGACGTGCTGCGCGCCCGGTTCGGCGAGTACTCGCCCGCCTAGTGCGTCTCGGTGTCGGTGTCGGTTCCGACACCCGAGCCCGAGCCCGAGCCCGATCCGGATCCGCTTCCCGATCCGCTCTCGTCCGCTTCCATCTTCACGTCCTCGTCGGTCTGGCCCTCGTTCAGCTCGTAGCCGGGCTTGACGTCGACGTGGTCGGCCTTCTCGAGCTTGGCCATCGCGATCGACTTCACGCCTTCGAGCCGCGAGCGGCTCGCCTTGGCCTCGACCGAGCCCAGCTTCGCGCCCTCGTCGAACGCGTGGCGCGCCTCCTCGAGCCGGTCGAGCTGCTCGAGCGCGGTGCCGAGGTTGTTCCACATGTAGCCGGTCGCGCCCTTCTTGCTCGTCGCCTCGCCGAGGTGCTCGGCGGCATCGTCGTACTTCTTCATCACGAGCTCGGTGTAGCCGAGGTTGTTCCACGCCCACACGTTGTCGCGATCGAGCTCGACCGACTTGGTGAACGCGGCGACCGCGTCGTCGTACGCGAAGCGCGCGAGCTCCGCGCGGCCCTTGGTGTTCCACGCCACGCTCGAGTTCGGCGCCAGCTTGACGCCCTTGTTCGCGCTGAACACCGCCATCGCCTTGTCGCCGTTCGCGATGTAGATGCGCGCGAGCTCGATGCTCGGCTCGGCGCGGCGCTTGTCGAGCTTGGCCGCGAGCTCGAACATCTCCTGCGCGCGCACCTTGTCGCCCTTGCCGACGAGCGCGCGGCCCTCGGCGAGCGCGTCCTCGAACTTGGTCGGGATCGGCGTGGCGTCGGCGACCGGCGCCGACGCCGACGTGACGGAAGGCGTGACCGGCGAAGCCACCGGGTCGGTCACCTGCGCGTCGTCGCGGCGCGGCGCCTGCTCCGGCATCCGCGGGATATAGGACATGATGGATTTGCCCGACGACGTTTCGCGATCACCGCCGCACGCCGCGAGGCACACCGAAAGCAGAACAGCAGACAGCTTGGTCTTCATGGTCATCTCTCCAGATGACGGGACCTACAGCATCGGGCGTGCCATCGCCGCGAACGCCGTCGCGACGCCAGCTTGTACGCCGATGTGGGCGCGCGGACACGCCGCTGTGGAAACGCGAACCTACGGCAGATGGATCTGCATCGCCGTGCGGCCGGGATGGCAGCCGCTCGCGTTGCAGGCGCCGTTCGACGCCGACGCCGTCATCGACGCGCTCGACGGGCACGAGCTCGCGATGATCGTGATCGGAAACGCCACCGACTGCGTCGTGTTGAAGTTGCCGAGCGTCGACGCGACCATGTCGATCACCTTGTTGTTCGCGTCGGTCACGGTGACGTGGGCACCGGCGAACACCGTCGCCACGTTCGGGTTCGAGCTCGCGTAGAGCGTGCCCGCGATCGTGAAGCCGTGGTTGTGGCAGCCGTCGAGGCAGTTGTTGCCCGAGTTGTGATCGCCGGAAGGAGTCGGCGGCGGCGACACCAGGTTCTCGCACGGCCCGCCCGAGCCGCTGCCGACCGACGAATCGACCCAGTGCACGCCGCCGGCATCGACCACGTCACCACCGCCACCGCCACCGCCGCCGCCACCGCCGCCTCCGCCCGTCGAGACTCCGCCTTCGCAGCCTGCTACCGCCGCGACGACGACCGCTGCCAGGCGCGCGTAGGCCATCGTGAGTCAATGTACATCGATCAGGGTGCGGCGTGGGCGGTAATCGTCACGCCCGCGTCCAGCTTGCCGGTCGGAACCGCGTCCCCGTTGGTGACGACGACTTGCCCGCCGACGATCACGTTGAACGGCGTCTTGTAGTCGCCCATGATCGCGACGAGGTTCGCCTTGCCGTCGGCGGTGTACGTCATGTCCATCGCGGTGTTGGGATCGAAGTGTCCGGCGGGCACCGGCGCGATCGTCCCGACCTGCTCCGCGCTCGGATCGTTCGGATCCATCACCGTGATCGGCGCGACGTACAGCGTCAGCATCGGCGTGTCGACGCTGAGCGTGTTGTCGTCGATCGTGTAGCTCACCGAATCGACCGTCACGTGGATCACCGGCGCCGAGTTCAAGGTCTTGAGCTCGGGCTGCTCCATCAACAGATTCACCGGCTGGTAGATGCTGATGTCGAGCCCGAGATCGCAGGTGTGGCTCGTCGCGTCGCACGCGCCGCTGCAGCCCGTCGTGCACGCGTTCGTGACCGCGGACGCGCAGTACGTCGGCGTCGACGAGCAGTCGTACGACAAGTACGCGTCGGCGGCGGTCGTGCTGACGTTCCAGCTCGACGTGTCGACGCTGAACATCTTGGGGCCGATCACGAGATCGACGTTCTCGACGTCGGAGCTGATCAGCCCGCAGCCGGCGGCGCACACCACGAGCACCCCCGCCAAGGCGCGCAAATAAATCATAAGCAACGAGTCAGTCTACCACCCTGCCGACGAGCGCACGTACAAACCGGCGCTGCCGTGACCGCCGCTACATCACATGGAAGCGAGCAATTCCTCGGCGATCGTCCACGGATCGCGGCGCCTGGCCACGACATCGCCCGCGATCTCGGCGAGCCCGCCGCGTGCGGCCAGCGCACGCGATGCGCGATCGGCCAGCAGCGCGCGCACGAGCTCGGCGAGCTGGGCGACGGCGCGAGCGGTGGCGCGAGCGGTCGCGCCCTCGCCGGTCCACGCGCGCGCGCGGTGCGCCTCGATCGCGGCCGCGAGCTCGGCGATGCCGGAGCCTTCGGCGGTGCCGCGCGTCGCGATCGTGCGGACGATCGTGACGTCTCGCCGCTCGCCGGTGCGCAGATCCAGCATGTGCATGAGGTCGCGCTCGGCGCGATCGGCGCCTTCGCGATCGGCCTTGTTGACGACGAGCACGTCGGCGATCTCGAGCAGGCCGGCCTTGATCGCCTGGATGTCGTCGCCGAGGCCGGGCACGGTGACGACGACCGTCGTGTGCGCGGCGCGCATCACGTCGACCTCGTCCTGGCCGACGCCGACGGTCTCGATCAGCACGCGCTGGTAGCCCATCGCGTCGAGCACGCTCGCGACGTCGAACGTCGACCGCGACAGCCCGCCGAGGTAGCCGCGCGTCGCGAGGCTACGGATGAACACGCCCGGATCGAGCGCGTGGCGCTGCATGCGGATGCGATCGCCGAGGATCGCGCCGCCCGAGAACGGCGACGTCGGATCGACGGCGACCACGCCGACCCTGTCGCCGGCGGCGCGATAGTGCGCGATCAGCGCGTCGACCACGGTCGACTTGCCGGCGCCGGGGTTGCCGGTGATGCCGGCGACGTACGCGTGACCGGTGTGCGGGAACAGCGCCTTGAGGGCGGCGAGCGCGTCGGGACGGCGATCGTCGACGTCGCGCATCAGGCGAGCCGCGGCGCGCACGTCGCCGGCGAGGATGGGCGCGATGTCGGTCACGGCCTGGCCTTCTTGAAGCGCTGCTCCGGCCCGGCGGGCGTGTAGATCTGCAGCGCGCGCACCGCCTCGGCGGCGACGAACGCGTGCTTGGTGCCGGGCGGGATCTGGATCACCGACGTCGCGGCGATCGGCAGCTGGTTGCCGTCGATCGTCATCGTGCCCGAGCCGGCGAGCACGTAGAGCATCTCGGTCTCGTGGTCGTGGACGTGCTCGGCGACCTTCGCGCCGGCCGGGAGCTGCAAGATCGACGCGGCGAGCGGCGTGGCGTGGACGACGGAGTCGTCGAGAAAGATCGTCGCGGGACCGAAGGTCTTCGCGTCGCGCGCGGCGAGCACGCGCGGGGGAACCGGCGCAGACCGGTACGAGTCGGCGATGCGATTCGGCAGCGCGCCGGCCCGTGCACTGCCCTGCTTGCCCCCCGGCACGTAGATCGCGACCGCGTGAACGTCGCCACGACCGGCGACGATGGCGCGCGCGCTGCCCTCCGGCGCGTACATCATGTCGCCGGCCGCGACCGACCACGGTCCGCCCGCGATCGTCTCGATCTCGGCCGGGCCGAGGAAGTACCACAGCTCGCGGCCATCGGCCCAGCGCATGTCCGTCGTGCCGCCGCGCTGGATCGCGACCTCGAGCATCGCCGCAGCCGAGTTGCCGGTGTTCGCCTCGTCGAGCAGGACCGCGAGCGACAGCTGGCCTTGGCCATGCGACGCGACCAGCCGGCGATCGATCACGCTCTGGCCGTGCGGCGCGTCGAAGTGGAACGGCAGCTGGAACGACTGACCGGCGAGCGGTGGCGCGTAGCGATACTTCGAGAGCACCGCCGTCATGCAGCTCGCGAGCGCGTCGTTGCCGACCGTATCGTGGACGATCGCGGCCTTCGCGCCGGTCGCGGTCACGTCGATCTGCGCGGTGAGGTCGCCCGCGATGTCGTAGCGCTCGGTCGCCGCCGCGGCCCAGCACTGCTGCGAGGTCGACGCGAGCTCGTTCATCGCCTTCTGGATCGCGGCGAGAATCTCGTCCTGCTTCGGCGAGTCGGCGAACGCGGGCGCGCACGCCGCGACCAGTGCGAGCGCGACCTTCACGCGACCTTCGGCCGCAGCGTGCCTTCGACCCAGTCGATGATCTCGTGCGTGCTCGCGCCGGGCGTGAAGATCTTCGCGACCCCGATCTGCTCGAGCTTCGGCAGATCCTCCTTCGGCACGATGCCGCCGCCGAACACGACGATGTCGCCGGCGCCGCGCGCCTTGAGCGCGTCGATCACGGCCGGGAACAAGGTCATGTGCGCGCCGCTCATGATCGAGAGCCCGACCGCGTCGACCGCCTCCTGCACCGCGGCGGCCGCGATCATCTCGGGCGTCTGGTGCAGGCCGGTGTACACGACCTCGTAGCCGGCGTCGGCGAGCGCGCGGGCGACCACCTTCGCGCCGCGATCGTGGCCGTCGAGGCCGGGCTTGGCGACGAGGATGCGAAGCTTGCGCGGGTCGGTCATCGGCCGAATCATTTACCACGATGTATTAGGCCGCAATGGATCGGCGGCGCGGGATGTACGTTCATGGCGGTTGCGATGAGAAGGATGCTCCCGCTCCTGCTCGTTCCGGCCGCCGCGACGGCCGCCCCGTGGCACATCGACGCGGCGGCGCCCCTGCTCGGGGCCTACGACCATGTCCAGCACAGCGGCACGCTCGACGACGGCCGCGCGTTCGTCGAGATCGGCGCCAACCCGGAGGTGTTCGACGGTAAGGCCTGGCACTTCGTCGGCGACGGCGTCGTGGTCGCGATCGGCCCGGCCGCACGCATCCCGGGCGGCTTGCTCCTGGCGCGAGCTGCCTTCGTCGGCCACCCGATCCGCGGGGCCCTCGTGTGGGACGCCAAGACCGGCGCCTGGCGCGAGACCGGCGGGCCACTGGTCGACGGCCGGCTCCACAGCGGCGAGCTGACCGCGACGCTCGCCGACGGCAGCGTCCTCGTGCTCGCCCCCGACGGCCGCGCCGAGCGCTGGACCGCCCGTGCCGACGCGTTCCAGGATGCGGGTCGAGTTCGCACGCCACGCGGGAACGGCACGCTCACCGCCTTGCCCGACGGCCGCGCGCTCCTCGTCGGAGGCGCGGCGACGCACGACCCCGGCGGCGCGACCAAGCAATGCGACCTCTACGATCCGAAAACGAACACGTGGACCGCGACCGCCGATCTGCACGCGTGGCGTAGCGATCACACCGCGACGCTGCTGCCCGACGGGCGCGTGCTGGTCGCGGGCGGTGAAGCCTACGGCCGTGCGGCGGTCGCCGAGGTCGAGATCTGGAGCCCGAAGACCGGCGCGTGGACGATCGCCGCGACGCTGCACGAGCCGCGCTACGCGCACGGCGCCGCCCTGCTGCCCGGCAACCGCGTCATGTTCGTCGGCGGCCTCGTCGACAGCGATCCGTTCGGTCCGAACACCCATGTCGCGCTGAGCGCCGAGACGCTCGACGTCGCCACCGGGCGATGGGAGCCCGTGTTCTACCCGCCGCGCGCGTACATCCAGCCCAACGTCGAGGTCCTCGCCGACGGCCGCGTCCTCGTCGCGGGAGGCCACACGAAGATGTGGAAGGGGGTGGACAAGGCCGAGGTGTGGGCGCCCGGCGACGGCCCGGATGCGCCGTGGGAGCTGGCGGCGACGCCGGCGCAGCCGAAGCCCCTGATGCCGTCGAACATGTACGACGATCCGTACGATCACCTGTCACGCACGCCGCTGCCCGACGGCGGCGCGCTTGCGGTCGGCCGACTGAAATCCGGGGCGCTCGGCGCCGAGCGCTGGGATCCCGCCACGGCCACGTGGCGCGACGTCGCGCTCGCGGCGGGCCGCCTCGGGCACGTCGCGGTGGCGCTGCCCGACGGCCGCGTCGTGCTCGCCGGCGGCGTCGGGCTTGCGCCGCCGAGCTCGATGCCGCGGATGCGCATGCCGCCCGGCCCGACGGTGCGCGTCGTCGAAGTCTTCGATCCGAAGACCGGCACGTCGACGACCGCCGGCGCGCTGCTCGCGCGCCGCGAGCACGCTGCCGCCGCCGTGCTCGCCGATGGCCGCGTGATCGTCACCGGCGGTGATGCCACGGCGAGCGCCGAGGTGTGGTCGCCGAAGACGCATCGCTCGACCGCGGTCGCGAGCATGCACGTGATCCGCGCGCAGCACACCGCGACGACGCTGCCCGACGGCCGCGTCGTCGTGATCGGCGGCGACACCGCCGGCACGTTCGAGGTCTACGACCCGGCGAAGAATCGCTGGTCGGAGCCGCGCGCGCTGCCCGAGCCGTGGTCGCTGCACACCGCGGAGCTCCTGCCCGACGGCCGGGTGCTCGTCACCGCCGGCGGCCGTGCCGTCGCGCTGCGCGTCGATTAGCTCTTGAGCAGGTGGCGCGCGATCACGAGGCGCTGGATCTCGCTCGTGCCTTCGTAGATGCGCGTCACGCGCACGTCGCGCAGCGCGCGCTCGACGGGAAAGTCGCGCACGTAGCCGTAGCCGCCGTGGACCTGGAGCGCGATGTCGCAGATCTTCCACGCGTGCTCGGTCGCGAACAGCTTGGCCATCGCCGCCTGCTGCGCGAACGGCGCGCCGGTCTCCTTGAGCCACGCCGCGCGCAGCGCCATCTGGGTCGCGGCGTCGAGCCAGGTCGCGGCATCGGCGAGCATCGCCGCGATCGCCTGGTGCTTGATGATCGGCTGACCGAACGTCTTGCGCTCGCCGGCGTAGCGAATCGCCGCCTCGAGCGCGCCGCGCGCGATCCCGATCGCCTGCGATGCGATGCCGATGCGCCCGCCGTCGAGCGCGGTCATCGCGAGCGCGAAGCCCTGCCCCGGCGTGCCGAGCATCGCGTCGTCACCGACCTCGACGCCGTCGAGCACGAGCTGCGCGGTGCTCGAGCCGCGCAGCCCCATCTTGTCCTCGAGGCGCGCGACCGCCAGGCCGTGCGCGTGCCCCGGCACGATGAACGCGCTGATCCCGCGATGGCCCGCCGCTGGATCGGTCATCGCCCACAGCACCATCACGCCGGCCTCGCCGCCGGTCGTGATCCACTGCTTCGTGCCGGTGATGCGCCAGCCGCCCGCGATCTTCTCCGCGCGCGTCTTCATCGACGCCGGATCGCTGCCGGCGTCCGGCTCGCTGAGCGCGAACGCGCCGGCGACGAGCTCGCCCGACGCGAGGCGCGGGTTCCACAGCTGCTGCTGCGCGGGCGTGCCGCGCGCCGCGATCAGCTCGCCGACCATGTTCGTGACGCTCACCGCGACCGCGACCGACGCATCGGCGCGCGCCAGCTCTTGCAGCGCGAGCGAGTACGCGATCACGCCGGCCTCGGCGCCGCCGACGCGCTCGGGCACGTTGATCGCGAGCAAGCCGAGCCGTCCGAGCTGGCGCAGCTCGCTCACCGGAAACTCGCCCGACAGGTCGCGCGCCGCGGCTTTCGGCGCGAGCACGCGGTCGGCGAAGTCGTGCGCGAGGTCGCGCACCGCGAGTTGTTCTTCGCTCGGCTCGAAGTTCACGCGCGCCTCACTTCGGTCGATAACGTACCGCAAGCTTCGCGACCGGACCGCGCGGATCGGGCAGCCGCCACTTCATCGCGGCCTTCTCGGCGCACTCGGCCCACTTGTCGTCGATCACGCTCGCGTCGGACGAGAACCCGACCGACTGCGCGTGGCCGCGAAACCCCACGTACACCGTGATCACGACGTCGTCGGGCAGCACGGTCGACTTGCCGCACTCGTCCAGCTTCGCGAGCTGGCCGCCGACCGCGCGCAGCGCCTTGTCCTCGTCCCACGGCAAGTACGCGCCCTTCGCGGTGAAATCGAGCGGGATGTCGAAGTCGGCGTCGCCGCCGACCGGCTTGTCGAAGCTCGCCGCCCGCGCGACCTCCAGCAGGCACCTCTCGATCGGCCAGGCGCCGAGGTCGCTCTCGGCGGCGAGCTTGACCTTCGTGATCGTGCCGTCCTTCGCGATGTCCCAGTGGATCTTGACGTGACCGCCGAGCCAGCGCCGGCGCCCGACCTTCTTCATGTAGCAGTCGGCGAGCTCCTGGTTGTGCGGCGCGAGCCCGGCCTCGATCGCTTCCTTTTCCATGTGGCCGTGCGCGTTGACGATCGTGACGCCCTCTTCGCGCTCGCTGTCGTTGTCGGTCTCGATCGGCACGCGCGTCGGCGCCACCGGCGGCGGCGCGGGCTTCGGCGCCGGCGGCGGCGGCTTGCCGCCGCACGCGACCAGCACGATCAGGCCGACGCCCGACGTCCGACGCCCGACGCCCATCAATTCGCTTCCATCGCGAACGTATACGACGTCTCGTACTGCTTCGGCAGCTGCGGAAATGCGGTGTCCTGAACGTGCTTGGTCGCGCACTCGACGACGCTCTGGTCCTTGATGTCGGTCTTGTCGACCTTCACGCTCGACGCGTGTCCCGACGTGTCGATCACGATCTCGAACGTGATGCGGCCATGGGTGCCGCGCGGCACTTCCCTCGCCTCCATCGCGGAAGCCAGGCAGCGCGAGATGATCTCGCGGCGACGGCCGAGATCCTGCGCGACCTCGTCCATCTTGTCGGCCGGGATCATGTTGCCCGAGTGATCGGACGAGTCGCCGGTGTCCTGCTGGCCCAGCACGCTCGGCCCGGCCGGCTCGGTGTCGTCGGTCTTCTGCTTGCCGCCGCAGCCGGCGACGACCACAGCCACGAGCAACGCGCGCTTCACGATCATCATTCGATCATCCACCTTTCGCGAGGTAGCCGGCGATCACCAGCCGCTGGATCTCGCTCGTGCCCTCGTAGATCTCGGTGATCTTCGCATCCCGGAAGTGCCGCTCGACCGGAAACTCGGTGACGTAGCCGTTGCCGCCGAAGATCTGGATCGCCTCGCGCGCGGCGCGGTTCGCGACATCCGACGCGTACAGCTTCGCCATCGCCGCTTCCTTGCCGTACGGCAGCCCGCGATCCTTGTGAAACGCGGCGCGCAGCGCGAGCAGCCGCGCGGCGTCGATCTCGGTCGCCATGTCGGCGAGCTTGAACTGGATCGCCTGGTGCTGCGCGATCGGCTTGCCGAACGTGCGCCGCTGCAGCGCGTACGCGAGCGCGTCCTCGAGCGCGGCGCGCGCGATGCCGATCGCCTGGGCCGCGATGCCGATCCGGCCGCCGTCGAGCGTCGACATCGCGATCTTGAAGCCGCCGCCGACCTCGCCGAGCAGCGCGTCGCCGGGCAGGCGCGCGTCGTCGAGGAAGATCTGCGACGACTTGCTGCCGCGGATGCCGAGCTTGTCGTCGGGCTTGCCGCACCGCACGCCGGGATGCTTCATCGGCACGATGAACGCGGTGATGCCCTTGTGGCCGGCCGCGCGGTCGTTCATCGCGAACAGCACGCACGCGTCGGCGACCGGGCCGTTCGTGATCCAGTTCTTGGTGCCCGACAGGATCCAGTCGTTGCCGTCCTTCGTCGCCGTCGTCTTCTGCGCGGCGGCGTCGCTGCCGGCCTCGGGCTCGCTGAGCGCGAAGCAGCCGAGCAGCTTGCCCGCCGCGAGCGGCGCCAGCCAGCGCTCCTTCTGCGCCGGCGAGCCGTAGCGATGGATCGGATCGCACACGAGCGAGTTGTTCACGCTCATGATCACGCCGGTCGACGCGCACGCGCGCGAGATCTCCTCCATCGCGAGCACGTACGACACGTGATCCATGCCGGCACCGCCGTGCTGCTCGGGGATCGCCATGCCGAGGAAGCCGAGCTCGGCCATGCGCTTGACGAGCTCGGCCGGGTGGCGGTGCTCGCGATCGATCTCGGCGGCCTTCGGCAGCACCTCCTGCTGCGCGAACTCGCGCGCGGTGGTCTGGACGGCGAGCTGGTCTTCGGAGAGCTGAAAATCCATGTGCTAACGACCCTCGAATTTCGGCGCGCGACGCGGCTTGGCGAGGAACGCGGCCATGCCCTCGCGCTGATCGGCGGTGGCGAACAGGATCCCGAAGCTCTTCTGCTCGAGCGCGAGCGCGGCGTCGAGCGGGATCGACTGGCCGTGATGGATGAGCCGCTTGATCTCGGCGACCGCGAGCGGACCGTTCGATGCGATGCGCGCGGCCAGCTCCTTGACCTTCGTCGCGAGCTCGGCGGCCGGGAACACGGCGTCGGCGAGGCCGATGCGCAGCGCCTCGGCGGCGTTGATCGTATCGCCGGTCATGCACAGCTCCTTCGCCTTGGCGACACCGACTCGTCTCGCCAGGCGTTGCGTTCCGCCGAAGCCCGGGATGACGCCGAGCTTGACCTCGGGCTGGCCGAACTTCGCGGTCTCGGAGGCGTAGATGAAGTCGCACGCGAGCGCGAGCTCGCAGCCGCCGCCGAGCGCGAAGCCGTTGACCTGCGCGATCCACGGCTGCTTCGCGGACTCGATCATCCGGCCGACGACGCCGCCCAGCTCGGACAGCTGCTCGGCCTCGCGCGGCGAGATCTGCGCCATCTCGGAGATGTCGGCGCCGGCGACGAACGACTTGTCGCCCGCGCCGGTCAGCGCGACGACGCGCGCCTGCGATTCGACGATGCTCTGCGCCGCCGCGGCGAGCTCGGTCAAGGTCTCGCGCGATAGCGCGTTGAGCTGCGCCGGGCGATCGATCGCGATCGTGACCAGCGGGCCATCTTCGGTCACGTGCAGCGTGCGGTAGTTCATAGCTTGTACTCGTAGAAGCCGCGCCCGACCTTCTTGCCGAGCCAGCCCGCGGCGACGTACTGGCGGAGCAGCGGGCACGGCCGGTACTTGTCGTCGCCGAGCTCGCGATGCAGGACCTCGGCGATCGCGAGGCAGGTATCGAGGCCGATCAGGTCGCACAGCTCGAGCGGGCCCATCGGGTGGTTGAGGCCGAGCTTGACGCCGGTGTCGATGTCGACCGCGGTGCCGAGGCCCTCGTACAGGCCGTAGCAGGCCTCGTTCAGGAGCGGGATCAGCATGCGGTTGACGATGAAGCCCGGGATGTCGCGCGCGCCGATCGTCGTCTTGCCGAACCTCTTCGCGAGCGCGGTGACGGTCTCGTTCGTGGCATCGCTGGTCGGCAGGCCGCGCACGATCTCGACGAGCTTCATCAGCGGCACCGGGTTCATGAAGTGCATGCCGATCACGCGATCGGGCCGGCCCGACGCGGTCGCGAGCTTCGTGATCGAGATCGACGACGTGTTCGACGCCAGGATCGCGTCGTCCCGGCACAGCTCGCCGAGGCTCTTGAAGATCCCGACCTTGAGCTCCTCTTTTTCGGGCGCGGCCTCGATCACGACGTCGCAGTCGACGAGATCGCGGTGGCCGCCGGCGGCCTTGATGCGCGCGAGCGTCGCGTCGCGCGCGCCGCCGTCGAGCTTGCCCTTCTCGACGAGCCGGTCGAGCGCCTTCTTGAGCTTGCCGACGCCGGCGATCGCGAAGTCGGGCGCGGCATCGACGACCGTGACGTCGAGCCCGGCCTGCGCCGCGATTTGCGCGATGCCTTGCCCCATCTGGCCCGCGCCGACCACCCCGATCTTGCTTACATTCATGCGCGCTCCACGAGCAGCGCGATGCCTTCGCCGCCGCCGATGCACAGCGACGCGCCGCCGGTCTTCGCGTGCTTCGCGGCCATCGCGTGCAGGAGCGTCACGAGGATGCGCGCGCCCGACGCGCCGATCGGGTGACCGAGCGCGACCGCGCCACCCCACACGTTCACCTTCGCGGGATCGAGGCCGAGCAGCTGGTTGTTCGCGATCGACACCACCGCGAACGCCTCGTTGATCTCCCACAGGTCGACCTTCTTGGCGTCCCACTTCGCTCTGGCGAGCGCGTTCGTGATCGCCTGCGCGGGCGCGGTCGTGAACCACTCGGGTGCCTGCGCGTGGTAGCCCCAGCTCACCAGCTTCGCGAGCACCTTCGCGCCGCGCTTCTTGGCCTCATCCGCGCTCATCAACACGAGCGCCGCACCGCCGTCGTTGATCGACGACGCGTTACCCGCGGTGATCGTGCCGTCCTTCTGGAACGCGGTGCGCAAGGTCGGCAGCTTCTCGATCGCACCGCGGCCGGGCTCCTCGTCGGTGTCGACCTTGATGGTCCCCTTCTTGTCCGCGATCTCGACCGCCGCGATCTCGGCCTTGAAGTAGCCTTCCTTCACCGCGGTCTGCGCGCGCTTGTAGCTCTCGGCCGCGAACTCGTCCTGCGCGCTGCGCGGGATGTTCTTGTCCTTCGCGCACAGCTCGGCGCAGTTGCCCATGTGCTGGTTCGAGTACGGATCCCACAGGCCGTCCGTGATCATCGAATCGACGGTGTCGAGCGCGCCCATCTTGACGCCGTTGCGCAGGCCGCGCACGACGTGCGGCGCGTTCGACATCGACTCCA
Organism: Kofleriaceae bacterium; assembly: GCA_035500135.1. Classification (GTDB taxonomy): domain Bacteria; phylum Myxococcota_A; class Polyangia; order Haliangiales; family Haliangiaceae; genus JABFXX01. The sequence continues at coordinate 3,095 of DATJXL010000359.1, read as the reverse complement.
TGCCGCCCGCGACGCCGACCTCGATCTCGGCGGCCGCGATCGCGCGCGCGACGCCGAGCACGGCCTCGAGACCCGAGCCGCACACCTTGTTGACGGTCACGCACGGGACCTTGTTCGGCAGCCCCGCACCGAGCGCGGCCTGGCGCGCCGGCGCCTGGCCGACGCCGGCCGGGAGCACCATGCCCATGTGGACGAGCTGGACGTCGTCGGGCTTGACCCCCGCGCGCTCGAGCGCCGCCTTGATCGCGGTCGAGCCGAGCTTGGGGGCCGGCACGCCGGCGAGTGAACCGAGGAAGCTTCCGATGGCGGTGCGCGCGGCACCGACGATGACCACGTCGCGCATGACGAGGGCTTACCGCCGGCAGCCCGGGATTTCAACGATGTAACCGGGCTCGTTGGACGATCGCCGGCAAGACCCGCAGGACCTCCTCGATCTCGGCCGCGGTGGTGGTCCGACCGAGCGAGAACCGCACGGCCTCGACCGCACGCTCCGGCGGCAGGCCGAGCGCGAGCAGGACCGGCGACGGCCGGACCGTGCCCGACGTGCACGCCGCGCCGGTAGAGGCCGCGATCCCCGCGAGATCGAGCGCGATCACGAGGTCCTGACCGCGCGCGCCGGTGAAGCCGGCGTTGATCGTGCCGCCGGCGCGCGGGCGATCGGCGCCGTGGATGCGCACGCCTTCGATCGCGAGCAATCCGCGCTCGAGGCGGTCGCCGAGCTCGACGACACGCGGCCACTCCGCCGGATCGACCGCCGCAGCCGCCGCGCCGAAGCCGACGATGCCGAGCACGTTCTCGGTGCCGGGCCGGCGGCCGCGCTCCTGGTGGCCGGCCGCGGGCACGCCGGGGTCGATCGACACTCCGCGCCGCTCCGCGTCGCTGCGCGCCCCGGCGGAGCCGGGGCTATCGATCGCGGTGACGAGCGCGCCGACGCCCATCGGCCCGCCGAGCTTGTGCGCGCTGATCGCGAGCGAGTCGCAGCGCGGCAGCGCGACCTTGCCGACCGCCTGCACGGCATCGACGTGCACGAGCGGGCCGTCCGCGACGGCCTCGGCGAGCGTGCCGAGCTCGTGATTGACCAGCCCGATCGCGACCAGGCTCGCGTCGGGCGTGAGCTCGTCGTGGACGGTCCAGCCGCGCGCGGCGAGCGCGTGCACCGCGCCGGCGAGCGACGGGTGCTCGAACCGGGTCGTCGCCGCGACGAGCGGCTTCCCGCGTGCCTCGACCTCGCGCGCGAGCGCGGCGACGCCGAGCCAGTTCGCTTCGGTGCCGCCGCTCGTGAAGATGACCTGCTCGCGCGGCCGGCCGACGAGCGCGGCCACGGCCGCCCGCGCGCGCTCGAGGCGGTCACGCGCGCGCCGGCCCTCGGCGTGCACCGACGACGGGTTGCCGGTCTCGGCCAGCACCTCCGCGATGGCCGCGCGCGCGGCGTCGCACGGCGGGGCGGTCGCGTTCCAGTCCAGGTAGATCCGTCGCTGCGTTGACATGCCTGCCGGCCTGTCGACATGATCCCCGACGGGCCGGTCTCCGGTCTTATACCGTGGCCGACGATGCTGGCGCGCTACTCGTACGCTCGGGGCTGGTCTCGGCCAGTGCCCTCGACGAGGCACGCGCGCGCGCCGTCGAAGAAGGCGGCACGCTCGGCGAGCAGCTCGTCGCGACCGGCCTGGTCGCCGACGAGGCGCTGACCGATTTCTACAAGTCGCGCCTGCTCGTCCCGCAGGTCAACCCGAACACGCTCGCGCGCCTGCCCGCGAAGGTGGTCGCGGTCATTCCGAGCGACATGGCGATCGAGCTGCGCGCGATTCCGGTCTCGCTCGACAAGGAGAACAACCTCACGGTCGCGATGGGCGACCCGTCCGATCGCCACGCCGTCGACGAGATCGCGTTCTTCACCAGTGCGTACGTCGTGCGCGCGGTCGCGACCCAGATGCAGATCGCGTGGTGCCTCGCGCACTACTACGGGCACGTCACCGCGCTCGGCCAGCGCCTGTTGCAGCCGACCGCGGGCGGCCCGGGGGGCGCGCTCGCCGCGGCGGTGCGGCCGGTGCCGCGGTCGAAGGGCCAGACCGGCCGCATCGAAGCGATGCGCCATCGCGCGATCGTCCCGGGCGAGCCGGTGAAGGCGGCCGAGCCCGCGCCCGAGCCGACGCCCGAGCCGGCGCCCGTGGTCGCACCGGAACCGCCCCCACCGCCGGCTGCGGTCGTCGGAGCGAAGCCGGCCGAGCCCGAAGGCACGCCGGATCCGGCCGCGCCGAGGCAGCGCGCGCGCAGCGTGTCGGGCGAGATCCGCGTGCCGAAGCTGCGCGCTCAGTCGATCAAGCCGCCGCTGCCCGAGGACGACGACGAGGTCGAGGTATCGGGCCCGATCATCGCGATCGAGGCCGGCGAGCCGAGCGGCCGCACGGCGATCCCCTTCGCGCTCGGCGACGAGCCCACGCTGCCGAGCGGGCCGATCATCTCGATCGAGGTCGGCGAGGACGAGCCCGGCGATCGCAGCGAGGAGCCGACCGATCGCAGCCGGCCGGCGCCGCCCCGCCGCACGCGTCCGGCCGAGCCCGATCCGCCCGAGCTGGCGGCGCGCGCCGGCGAGGTCCAGCTCAGGAGCGGTCCTGCGCAGGCGGCGTCGGTCGAGGAGCCGCGCGTCGTCATCGCCGAGGAGCTCGACGAGGCGCAGGCGATCGCAGAATCGCGCAAGATCACGGCGCGGCTCGCCGAGAAGCCCGAGCCCGAGCCCGAGGCCGAGGCCGAGCTTCCCGACGTCGCCGGCGAGCTCGTCGTGCGCGCGGCGCGGCCGACGCACGATCGCCCGATCACGCCGACGATCACGGTCGAGGTCGCCGACGAACCGAGCGCGCCGGTCGTGATCCACGCGGTGCTCGAGGAGAAATCCGAGCCGGTGCTGCTCGACCGGCGCCGCGAGAGCGACGCACCGACCAACGTCGCGGTGACCGCGGCGACCCCGCCGGTCGCCGAACCCGACGACGACGAGGTGCTCGAGCTGCCGCCGAAGCGCGCGGCCACGGCGCGGCCGCGCGTCGATCGCCGCACGCAGCTCGGCGTGGGGATGATCGCGGCGGCGACGCGCCCCGACG
>DATJXL010000358.1:0-14952 GCA_035500135.1 Kofleriaceae bacterium | reverse complement strand
TCCGAAACAGACGCGACGATCGACGACACCAGCCCGATCGCGTGCGCCTGCGCCGCGCCGATGCGGCGGCCGAGCAGGATCAGCTCCTTCGCGCGCGCCTCGCCGACCAGGCGCGGCAGGCGCTGCGTGCCGCCCGCGCCCGGCATGATGCCGAGCCGGACCTCGGTCAGCCCGAGCTCGGCGCTGTCGACGCAGACGCGAAAGTCGCACGCCATCGCGAGCTCGAGCCCGCCGCCGTACGCCGAGCCGTTGAGCATGCAGATCGTCGGTTTGCGCAGCTGCCCCCACGTGTCGATCGCGCCGCCGATCGCGTTGATGAACGTCGCCGATTCGGCGGCCGGCACGCCGCGCCGCTCCTTGAGGTCGGCGCCGGCGCAGAACGCCTTGTCGCCCGCGCCGGTCAGCACGATCGCGTGGACGTCCTCGCGGTGCTCGATCTCCGCGGCCAGATCCTGCAGCCGCAAGTTGAGCGCGCGCGACAGCGCGTTGCGCACGTCGGGGCGATGGAGGGTCACCCACAGCGTGGTGCCGGTCTGTTCGACGAGGAGATCGCTCGCTTCGGTCACGTGCTTCCCATCTCCGCGCGGCGGCGCGCCCGCGCTTGCTTGCCCAGGTGCGCCTTCAAGTACTTCGACGACAGCTCGTGGCCGACGAACGTCGCCGCCGTGCGCGACGCCTCGACGAGCTTGTCGAGATCGATGCCGGTGGCAACGTCCATCGCGTGAAGCATCGCGACGACGTCCTCGGTCGCGAGGTTACCCGACGCGCCGGGCGCGTACGGGCAGCCGCCGAGCCCGCCCGCGGCCGAGTCGATCGTCGTGATGCCGAGCTGCATCGCCTCGACGCAGTTCGCGAGCGCGGTGCCCTGGGTGTCGTGGAAGTGCACCGCGAGCGAGCTCGCCGGATGCTTCGCGAGCACGCGCGACAGCACGTCCTCGACCTGGCGCGGGTTCGCGACGCCGATCGTGTCGCTGATCGAGATCTGGTACACGCCGAGATCGCGCAGCCGGCCCGACAGCTCGACGACGCGCTCGGGATCGACGTCGCCCTCGTACGGGCAGCCGAAGCTGGTCGACAGGTACGCGCGCACTTGCAACCCGGCGTCGCGCGCGTGCGGCACGACGTCCTCGAACGCGGTCAGCGTCTCCGCGATCGTCTTGTTCACGTTCTTCTTGTTGTGCGTCTCCGACGCGCTCATGAAGACCGCGATCTCCTTCATCCCGCTCGCGAGCGCGCTGTCGAGCCCGCGCCGGTTCGGCACGAGCGCACTCATCCGCACGCCCGGCGGCCGCGCGACGCCGCGCGCGACCTCGGCCGAATCGGCGAGCTGCGGGATCCACTTCGGCGACACGAAGCTCGTGATCTCGATCGCGCGGATGCCCGACGCGACCAGCGCGTCGATGAAGCGGATCTTGTCGGCGGTCGGGACGTTGCGCGCCTCGTTCTGCAGTCCGTCGCGCGGCCCGACCTCGTAGATCGTGACCTCCGACGGCAGCTTCATCGATCACCTCGGGGCTTCACACCGAAACCATAATCCCGCGCGAGCCGGTCGACCAGCTCGGGGGTCAGCTCGGCCAGCGTATCGACCACGTGGTGCGCCGCGCTCTGGTCCCACCCGCCGAAATTCCCGGCCCGAACGGCCAGGACCAGGCAGCCGGCCGCGCGCCCGGCCGCGATGCCGTTGACCGAATCCTCGATCACCAGGCACTCGCGCGGCGCAGCGCCGAGCGCGGCGATCGCCATCGCGTAGCCGTCGGGCGCGGGCTTGCTGCGCGGCACGTCCTCGGCCGCGAACACGTGCTCGAAGCACGCGTCGGGGCCGATCCGCGGCAGCACCTGCTTGACCTCCTCGCGCCCGCTGCCGGTGACGAGCGCGCGCGGATGCGCCTTCGTCCACGCCAGCACCTCACGCGCGCCGGGCAAGACCTCGACGCCGAGCTCGGCGAATACCTCGTCGCGCAGTGCGGTCGTGTGCGCGATCGTCTCGTCGCGCGTCCACGTCAGCTGCGGATAGCGCGCCTTCAGGCTGTCGTAGATCGCGACCCACGACCGGCCGATGATGAACTCGCGGTCGTACGGCTCGACCGCGATGCCCTGGCCGCGCGCGAGCGCCCGCGCCATCGCCTCCGCGGTCGAGCGCTCGGAGTCGACGAGCGTGCCGTCGAGGTCGAACAGGAAGGCGCGGATCACCGCGCCGATGCTACATCGAGGCGGGTGGCGTCGGGTTCGCCTCGCACACGGCTTGTGGCATGCCTTCGAGCACCATGCCGCTGCCGACGCACATCTCGGTCGGGAACAAGATGTCGGTGTCCGTCGTGTTGTGCCAGCTGCAGTGCAAGTGGAACACGTCGCTCGCCTTGACCACGAACGGCGTCGACGGAGACCAGTGCACCCACGGTGTGTTGTAGGTCAGCTCGGGCGACCAGATCGGGTCCGAGGCCATCTGGGTCGTCGTACCGTCGGCATGGATCACCTCGGAGAACTCGCCAGCACCCCACTGGTGCATGTGATCGCCCCACATGAAGAACGACAGGTCCTGACCCAGCTGGCAGTACGCGTCCATCGTCAGGTCCTGGTTGGGCGGGATGTCGAACTGATCGAAGTTGACCGCGACGAAGCCGACCGGAGCGAGCGGGTTCTTGGGATCGCCGTACTTGATATCGACGACCGACTGGGTGTCGTAGGTGTCGTCGCTCGCGTTCAGGTAGTGGGTGTTCGACATCAGCCACATGCCGGCCGGCAGATCGAACGCGTAGCCGTCGGGCAGCGAGACGTCGTCCTCGCCCTCGCCGCCGGCCTCGGTCGCGCCGAGGAAGTTGACGCTGAGCATGTCCATCGTCGTGCAGATGTGGCTCTCGCCGATCGGCATCTCTTCCGAGGTCGCGTACAGCACGAAGTGGTGGCCGCCGCGCCCCTGGTACGCCTTGAGGTCCACGACCTGCCCGGCATCTTTGGCGGGCGGAGCGAGCCACTGGCACAGGTTGAGGTTGTCGCCCGGCTGGACGTCGTCGACCTCCGGCGCGACCAGCCGCACGTAGCCCTTCTCGACCGGCGGCGGATCGAAGCCGGCGACCAGCTTGGGCCCCGACGCCGACGACGAGCACGCGGCGGCGAACACGAACACACCGGCGAGCGATCGCTTCATGAGCCCTCTCATCTCGTTCATAAACAGGAGTTGGGAGTGCAGCCGCACTCGTTGGAGCTGTTGCAGGTGCAGGTCGCGTTCATGCCGCAGTTGGTGGCCTGACAGTTGGAGCCACCGCCCGACGGGCACGTGCAGGTGGTCGTGCAGAAGTGCGTCGTGCTGTCGCCGACGATCGAGCACAACGTCGCCATCTGGTTACCGAGGCAGTCGTCGAGCGTCGTGCAGAACTTGCCGACGCCCTTGTCGTTGCCGGTATCGCCGGGCTGCCCGCACGCGGACGTGAAGGCATCGATCATCTTCGCATCCGGCTTGGACGGTGACTTGCTGCTGCTGCACGCCGCGGCGACCGCGAGCGCGATGACGAGGATGATGTTGATTCGGTTCCGCATGCCGACGAGCGCGGGTACCATCGCCCACGCCTACGGGCAGGTCAACGGGCAATCCCGCGGTGTTAGACGAAGTAACCAACGTTGCAAACCCGGGCACCGTCTGGTGTCGTGATGGAGTGCCGATGCGTCTTTTCATGGGTCTAGCCGTGGTCTGTGCGGCATCTTGCGCCGATCACGCCAAGCACTCGGTCTCGCTCTACGAGGCGGGCGACTACGCGGGAGCCGCGCGGGCAGCCGACGAGGGCCTGACCGCGCACCCGAGCGATCCCGGGCTGTGGGGCATGCGGGTGCGCGCGGCGCTCGCGCTCGGCGATGCCGACGGGATCGCGAAGGCGTACGCGGCGTACCTCCACGAGCGCGGCGATGACGACCGCGCGCTGCTGCTCGATCTCGCGGACGCGACGATCGGCCAGGCGCTCGCGTCGCCGTCGGCGCGGCTGCAGCTGCGCGCGATCGGCGCGGTCGAGGATCTCGAGCTCGAGGATCTCGCGAACGAGGTGTTCGAGCATGTCAACGCCGATGACGATCGCGTCGCCGCCGCCGCCGCCGTCGCGGTGCTGCACGGCTTCGGCGACGCGCCGAAGGTCGCCAAGCAGATGCTGCGCAGCGACAGCGCCGAGGCGCGGCGGATCGCGCTCGAGGGCGTGGCCAAGAAGCTCGGCAAGATCACCGAGGGCGATCTCGAGGTCGCGGCCGGCGACAACGATGCGCGCGTGCGCGCCGCGGCGCTGCACTGGCTCGGCATGCTGCGCGACGCCGACGCGGTCGAGGTCTGCACGCAGCGCCTGCACGATCCCGACGCGACCGTGCGGGCGGCCGCCGCGAGCGCGCTCGCGCAGATCGGGCTCGGCAACCTCGAGGCCGCGGCCAGGCTCGCGGCCGAAGACAAGGTGATCGGCGTGCGGCTCGCCGCGATCGAGCTGTACGCGGCCGCGCACGCCGACGGTGCGCTCGCCGCGCTCGCGGCCGAAGACAAGGACGCGCGCGTCGCGCTCGCCGCCGCGCTCGCGGTGAAGAAGACGCGGCCCGAGCTCGCGAGCCAGGCGATCGCGCGCGCTGCGGCGGACGCGGACTGGACGACGCGCGCCGCGGCGGCGAACGAGGCGATCGCGGCGGTCGGCAAGGACGCCGCGCTGGCGATCGCGCTGCGGCTCGGCGGGGACAAGGAGCTCGCGGTGCGGCTCGCGGCGGCTCGCGCGCTCGCGCACCTCGGCGACGACGCGCACGCCGAGGCGATCCTCCGCCCCGAGCACGACCTCGACGCGATCGCCGATCTCGCGGCGCTCGACGGCGAGGGGCTCGACCAGCTGTCGATGGCGGTCCGCGACCTCCACCGCACGCCGGATCAGCGCGCGCAGGCCGCAGCGGCGCACGTCGCCGCGCGCCACGTCACGCCGGGGCTCGTCGCCGCGCTCGCCGATCCCAACGGCCTGGTCCGCATCGAGGCCGCCGCGGCGCTCGGGCGGCTCGCGAAGTAGCGCTTACTGCGGCGCGACGCAGTCGGTGTTCGCGCCGTTCGGCTTGCACAGGCCCATGTTGTTGCACGTGACGGCCTGGCCGTTCTGCATCGGGCACGGGGTCGACGCGCTGCACGTCGGCACGCACACCGTGAAGCCCGGCGATGGCATCGGGTAGTTCTTGCACATCTCGCCGTTCATGCAGTTGCTCGCGCTGGCGTTGCACGAGTCGTAGGTCAGGCCCGTGCAGACGGCTCCGCCTCCGTCCATCTTCACCGCAGCATCCGTCTTGGTGCCGCTGCCACCGCTGCTACAGCCGACCGCCATCACGAGCGCCATCGCGAGTCGAAGCTTCATGGCGTGATCATCTCACTGGGGAAAGGCCGCGCGAATCGGAGCCTGGGCTCCCACGCGTGTGTCACGTGGCTGTTACATGTCTCCGTCGAGGCGCCCGTGCGTTACCTCGGTGTAACCATCGTGCGTGGTCGCTGTTACACCGTCGACGCGGCATCGCCATTGCTGGCTGCCACGAGGGACGGAGGTAACGAATGCGTAGCTTGATGATATTCGTCGCTGCAATCGCTGCGCTCGCGATCGCGCGACCCGCTGGCGCGGTCACGTGCCCTGGCGACCCCGCCTGCTGCAGCAGCTTGCCCAACCCGATCTACGCACAGGTCGGCGACACCCAGACCAACCTGATGCGAGCGTTCAGTCGCGCGCTCCGCGACAATACTCCCGAGCCGATGACGCTCGTCTTCATCACGAGCCCGTCGTGCACCAACATCGACGACTTCTACAACCACACCGCCGCGATCACCGGCACGATGCAGTACGCGCCGTCGATCGCGCAGAGCCCGACGTGGAACATCTTCACGTCACCGACGCTCACCTGCACACCGGATCCCGGCCAGTTCCCCGATATCGGTAACTCGGCCGTGTTCATCAGCTCGTGCACGACTCAGGCGGTGCCCACGACCGTGTTCGAGGAGACCGGCGGGATCCAGGCCTATGTCTTGGCCGTACCGCGCGCCTCGGACCAGATCGCGATCACGTTCGAAGAAGCGTACTTCGTGTTCGGGTTCGGCATGGCCGGCATGATCATGCCGTGGACCGATACGACGCAGTTCTTCATCCGCAAGACCACGACGAGCACGCTCTTGACGTGGGCCGCGAACATCGCGGTGCCGGCGGCAAAATGGATGGGCACCCAGGAGGCAGGCTCGCCGCAGGTCGTGCAGGCCCTCCAGCAGACAGCCAACCCCGAGGCCGCGATCGGCATCCTCGGCGCCGAGGTCTACGACGCGAACCGCGACACGCTGAAGGAGCTCGCGTTCCGCTCGAAGGACCAGTACGCCGCGTACTTCGCCGATTCGACCGAGACCTCGTTCGACCGGCAGAACGTCCGCGACGGCCATTACACGGTGTGGTCGCCGACGGTGTGGATGGTCAACACCGATGGCAACGGCAACGCGGTCAAGCAGGACGCCAAGAACGTCATCGACATGATCGCGAACAAGCAGGTGACGCCGGCGCCGAACTTCGATCCGCTCGTGCTCACCGCCGAGGTCGGCCTCACCCCCGATTGCTCGATGCGCGTGCAGCGCATGACGCCGATGGACGGCACGCCGCTGTCGCTCTACATGCCGCCCGAGGGAAGTTGCACGTGCAAGTTCCTCAGCATCGTCGACGAGACGACCTGCGCGACGTGCAACTCGAGCAACCCGTGTACGAGCGGCGTCTGCCGCGACGGCTACTGCGAGGAGTTCTAACATGACGCGGGCAAGCATTTTTCTAGCGGTCTCGCTCGCGTTCGCGGCGGCGTGCGGTAACAGTTCCAGCGCGCCGAAGGATGCCGGCGGCGACGCGGCCGTGACGGACGGCGGAGGGGTCGACGCCTCGTGCTTCACGAACCCGCAGACTCACTACGAGATCATCAACGCGTGCACCACGGCGCAAAAGATCTACAAGGACAGCCACCCGCCGCTGCTCAACCCCGACGGCACGTTGCCGCCGCTGCCCTAGCGCTGACGTTCGCAGCGCGCAGCGCCGCCGCCGACGACCCGCAGCCGCAGCCGCAGCCGCAGCCGATCAAGCCAGCCCTCGATCACACCGGCTGGCAGATCGACTTCGACACGTTCATCCAGGTCGACGACGTGCCGTGGGCGCAGATCTCGCACGACGACGTGTCGCCGAGCGGCTCGCCGCTCAACGTCACATCGATGACCGTGCGGCGCGGCTTCTTTCGCGTGACCGGTCACGAGGACGACTTCCACACGCTGCTCGAGGTCAACGCGAACTCGGTCGGCGGCCCGCCGAGCATGCAGCTGCTCGAGGCCATCGCCGGGTGGTCGCCGGGCGAGCTCGTCGACGTCCAGGCCGGCCTCATGCTGATCCCGTTCGGCTACGAGGTGCCGCTCAACGCGCGCTACCGGATCTTCCTCGAGCAGCCGACGTTCTTGCAGGCGTTCTTCCCCGGCGACAACGACGCCGGCACGCAGGTGCACGGCGCGTACGGGTTCTTGCGCTATTCGGTCGCGGCGATGAACGGCGCGCCGGTCAAGGATGCGCAGTGGCAGGGCAAGGATCCGAGCTCGAGCTACGACGTGATCGCGCGCATCGGCGGCGACGTGCGCCTCCCCGAGATGTGGGGCCGCCCGCACATCTCGTTCGGGATGTCGGGGCTCGACGGCAGCGACCTCCATCCCGGCACGCCGCCGACGAAGGATCAGATCATCTGGGTCGACGAGAACGGCGACGGCATCGTGCAGCCGACCGAGCTGCAGGTGATTCCGGGCTCGCCGGGCGTGCCGTCACAGGCGTTCACGCACCGCGCGCTCGGCGCCGACGCGCGCGTCGAATGGTGCTTGCAGGGCGCCGGCCAGGGCGAGGCGTTCTTCGAGGGCGCGATCGCGACGAACCTCGATCGCGGCGTCTACTACGCGGACCCGATCGCGACCAGCCGCGACCTGCGCGAGCTCGGCTGGACGGTCGCGGTCGTGCAGCACGCGGGCCCGCACGCGTTCGCGGGCATCCGCTACGACACCTACGATGGCGATCGCGACGCGAGCTCGCGGGTCGGGGTCGATCTCGTCGGCACGCACCGGATCTACTCGACGTGGGCGTTCCTCGCGGCCGCCCAGCGCGGCACCGCGCGGCTGAGCGTCGAATACGATCGCGTGAAGAACCCGTTCGGGCTCAGCGACACCGGCTTGCCGGCGACGATCGCGGACGATCGGCTCACCGTGCGCGTGCAGGCGGAGTTCTAGATGAAGAGCAGGAGTTACCGCCAAGGGGCCGCAGACGCCAGGTCGCCAGAACAGAGTGGATCGGGCCCGCTCCAGTTCTGCTGGCGCCTTGGCGTCCCCGGCGTCTTGGCGGTAACTCTGCTCTCCTCTGCCTGCTGGACGACCGCGAGCTCCGACACCGGCTACGGCAACGCGATCTACGTCGACCAGGCGCAGTTCCGGCCGGGCGAGTTCCCGGATGCGACCGGCGGGCCGCCGATCTTGCAGCTCTACACCGAGCACGCGACCGTGCTGCTCGGCGAGAACCGCGAGGCGCTGACCGGCGTGCTCGATCCGGCCGCGCACGCCGCGATCGTCGGCATCGTCGGCGCGAGCGGCACGTGGATCGTGCCGGCGGGCCCGCCCGACCTGAGCACGCCGACCGATGCGAGCTTGCACGCGACGTTCGGGCTCGCCGACTCGCTCGGCGTCGGTCCGTTCACGCTCGAAGCCGCGGCGGTCGATGCAAGCGGGCACATCGGCGACCCGCAGACCGTCGCGCTCGTCGCCGCCGATCAGCCGATGCCGACCGGCGCGCTCGTCGTGTCGCTCGACTGGCTCGGTGCCGCCGACCTCGACCTGCACGTGATCGATCCGACCGGCGCCGAGGTCTGGCAGGGCGATCCCGACTCGATCCAGTTCCCGCCCGGCACGATCGGGATCGATCCGTGCGCGTGGGCGGCGGGCGGCATCCTCGATCACGACGCGAACGCCGACTGCGCGCGCGCCGCGAATCCGAGCGAGGACGTGATCTGGACCGCACGCACGTGCGGCAGCACGATGTACCAGCCGACGATCCCGACCGGCACGTACACCGTGCGCGTCGACATCCGCTCGCTGTGCGGCGACGCGAGCGAGCCGTGGGCGGTGACGGTGACGAGCCAGGGCGCGGTCATCGGTGCCGCGGCCGGAATCTCGACGCCATACGACGTGAACTACGAGCCGCACGGCCGCGGTGCCGGCACGACGGCGCTGCAGTTCTCGCTATGAGCCTAGGCGCGCCTCGGCGAGCGCTGGCGATCCTCGCGCTGGCCGCGAGCGTCGCGCGCGCCGAGACGATCACCGGCAAGCTCGTCGACCGCGCGACGAAGCAGCCGGTCTCGGGCGCGACGATCCTCGCCGGTAACGAGCTCGCCGCATCCGACGAGAACGGCGCGTTCGTGATCGAGCTGCCGCCCGGCAAGTACGTGCTCGTCGTCAGCGCCGACTGGCTGAAGCCGGCGCAGCTCGCGGTCGCGCTCGTGCCCGGCCGAGACCTCGCGGTGACGATCGAGGTCGACCCGACGGAGAGAGCCGGCGAGCAGATCGAGGTCGTCGGCATCGCGCCGACCGCGATCGGCGAGACCAAGGTCGATGCCGCGCTCGCGCGCGCGCTGCCCGGCGGCGGCGGCGATGCGGCGAAGATCGTGCAGTCGCTGCCGAGCGTCGCGCGGCCGCCCGCGGGCTCGACCGACATCGTCGTGTGGGGCGCGGCACCGAACGAGTCGCGCGTGTTCGTCGACGGCGTGCCGGTGCCCGCGCTCTATCACGTCGGCGGCTATCGCTCGGCGGTCGGCAACGACCTGATCGGCGACATCCACCTCACGCCGGCGGCGTTCGGTGTCGATCGCGGGCGCGCGATCGGCGGCGTCATCGACATCGGCCTCGGCGATCCGCGCGACGCGCCCGAGATCCGCGCGCAGGCCGACGTGCTCGACGGCAGCCTCGAGGGCCGCACCACCGTCGGCGGCGTGACGATCGCGGCGGCGCTGCGCCAGAGCTGGCTCGATCAGGCGGTGTCGCTCGTCGAGGATCCGCGGCAGCTCGCGCCGAACGCGCCGCTGCCGCGCTGGACCGACGGGCAAGTCGTCGCGCGCGCCGAGCTCGCCCCGCGCACCGTGCTGACCGCGTGGATCATCGGCTCGCTCGACTTGCTCGATCGCACGCTGTACTCCGACGACCCGGCGACGCAGACGTCCGAGAACACCGATCAGAAGTTCGCGCGCGCGCAGGTCACGGTGCGTCACGATCGCGACGACGGCTTCGATTCCGGCACGCTGTGGTTCGGCCGCGACGATGCGAGCGACGACTACCAGTTCGGCACGATCCCGGCGAACGTCTCCGACGATGCGTGGGTCGGCGGCGCGCGCGCGGTGCAGCAGCGCAGGCTCGCAGCCGGCACGATCCTCACGACCGGGCTCGACCTCGACAGCGAGTACGCGTCGCTCGCGCGGTTCGGCTCGCTCACGGTGCCGGCGCGCGAAGGCGACATCTACATCTTCGGCCAGCCGCCCGGCGACGACATCGCCGCCGACAGCTGGAACGCGACGACGATCGACGCCGCCGGCCACGCGTCGCTCGACGCGCGCGTCGGGCCGCTCGCGATCACCGCCGGCGCGCGCCTCGACGGCTGGCTGCTCACCGCGAGCCGGCTCACGCCGCGCGTCGGCTCGACACCCGGCATCGGCAGCCAGCAGATCCAGTACGACGCCGATCCGCGCGGCTCGCTGCAATGGAAGGTCTCCGACGAGCTCGCGCTGCGCGCCGACGCCGGCGAGTACCACCAAGCGCGCGAGGCCGGCGACACGTCGGCGGTGTTCGGCACGCCCGGTCTCGGGCTCGAGGACGCGTGGCACGTCACGACCGGCGCGCAGTGGCGGCTCGCGCCGTTCGCGATCGAGGCCGCGGGCTACGCGCGCTGGCTCGACGATCTCGTCGCGCGCGACCTCGCGGTCACGCCGCCGCTCGCGAAGGCGCTCACGCAGGATGGCATCGGCACCGTCTACGGCGTGCAGGTCACCGCGCGCGTGCTCGGCTGGCACGGCATCTCGGGCTGGCTCAGCTACAACCTGTCGAGCAGCCGCCGCAAGGACGCGGCCGATCAAGCCTGGCGCTACTTCGATCACGATCAGACGAACGGGCTCATCGCGGTGGCGGGCTGGGTGCGCGGCGCGTGGTCGGTCGGCGGCCGCGTCCGGCTCGCGACCGGCGAGCCCCGCACGCCGGTCGTCGGCGCGTTCTTCGACAGCGCGAACGGTCGGTTCGAGCCGATCGTCGGCGAACACAATGGCACGCGGCTGCCGACGTACTTCGCGACCGACGCGCGCGCCGAGCGCCGGTTCGCGCTGACCGGCGCGGTCAAAGGCGCGGTCTACCTCGAAATCCAGAACCTGACGAACCGCGCGAACGCCGAGGAGATCATCTACAACGCCGATTACACTCAGCATGGCTACCTCACCGGCTTGCCGCTGCTCGCGATCGCGGGCGTGAGGATCGAACGATGAAGGCCTGGATCGCCGCCGTCGCCGTCGCGGGGTGCCAGAACGCGCTCGATCAACGGCTCGCGATCGTGAACGACACGCGGGTGCTCGCGATCGTGTCGGAGCCGGCCGAGGCGAAGCCTGGCGCGACGGTTGCGTACAGCGCGCTCGTCGGATCGCCGCACGGGCCGGATGGCGACGCGCCGGCGTGGTCGCTGTGCACCGCGCCCAAGCCGCCGACCGATGACGACGCGGTATCGACCGCGTGCTTCGGCAGCGGCAGCTCGCTCGTCGCGATCGATCCGACCGCGGCGATGGTGCCGACCGACGCGTGCATGCAGTTCGGCCCCGACGTGCAGGGTAGCGGCTTCCGCCCGCGCGATCCGGATCCGACCGGCGGCTATTACCAGCCGGTGCGCGCCGACGTGCCCGGCACGGACCTCGCGTTCGGCTTCACGCGCATCACGTGCGACCTCGCGAACGCGCCGTTCGAGGTGGCCGAGGCGTACTTGAAGAACTACGTCGCGAACGCGAACCCGACGCTCGTGGTCGACGCGCCGGCGAACGTCGCGGCCGACAGCGACGTCACGCTGACCGCGTCGTGGCCGGCGGCTTCGGCCGAGACCTACCTGTATTACGACCAGGTCAGCGAGACGCTCGTGACGCGCCGCGAGTCGATGCGGGTGTCGTGGTACGCGACCGGCGGCTCGCTTCCCGTCGATGCGACCGCGGTCGACGAAGACGATCCGACGACGTCGGTCTCGACGACGTGGCACACGCCGGCCGCGGGCGCGGCGTGGCTGTGGTTCGTGCTGCGCGACAGCCGCGGTGGCATCGCGACGGCGAGCGTGGCGGTCACCGTGCAGTGACGAGCAGAATTACCGCCAAGGCGCCAGGGACGCCGAGACGCCAAGACGGTTAGTGGGAAAGCACGACGCGGCGTATGCCATGGCGAAGCAACTCGACGTTGAAGTTGATGAGAAGACCGAGCTCGAACGCTCCGGCCTTCAGATAGGACAGCAGCTGGGCGAAGTGCGTCGGACCGAGCGATTCGACCGCCTTCAACTCGACTACGAGCCCGCCGGCTATCACCAGATCGAGTCTGTGCTCGGCGATCAGCTTTCCCTTGTAATGGACCGGGAGCACGAACTGGTTCTCGAACTCGACTCCTCGGCGCGCGAGCTCATCGAGCATGGCTGCTTCGTAGACCGACTCCACGAAGCCTGGCCCCAGCGTCTTGTGCACTTCGATCGCCGCACCGATGACCTCCCTCGCAAGCTCGTCGAGATGCTCCGGTGGTTCACGCATGCTGTCGTTATCGACCGTTCGCGACAACGGTTTCGTCGGGACAACCCTTTGTTCTTCTGGCGCCTTGGCGTCCCTGGCGCTTTGGCGGTAATTCCTACTCTTCCGCCAGCCACTTGTTCAGCGTCTTGACGTCGACGTCGAGCTCGGCGGCGGTGCGCGACTTGTGGCCGCCGAGCTGGTCGAGGGCCCAGCGCGCGTAGCGGCGCTGGAGCTCGCGCATCGCCACGACCGGGCCGTCGAACGGCGACGCCGGCTCGGCGGCGGGCTCGCGCACGTGCTCGGGCAGCTCGGCCGCGGTGATCTCGGCGTGCTCGGCGAGCAGCACGCCGCGCTCGACGACGTGCGCGAGCTCGCGCACGTTGCCCGGCCAGCGATACGCGAGCAGGCGCGCGAGCGCCTCGCGCGAGAACGCCGTGGCGACCGCACCGGCGTTGCGCGCGCTCGCCTCGGCGAGAAAGTGCGCGACGAGCGGCGGCAGGTCGTCGCGCCGCGCGCGCAGAGGGGGAATCTCGAGCGCGACAACGTCGAGCCGATACAGCAGATCCTCGCGGAACGCGCCGTCGGCGATGCGCTGGCGCAGATCGCGATGCGTCGCCGCGACGATGCGCACGTCGATCGCGCGCTCCTTCGTCGCGCCGAGCGGCCGCACCGTGCCGCTCTCGATCACGTGCAGGAGCTTCGCCTGCAGCGCCGGCGACATCTCGCCGATCTCGTCGAGCAGCACCGTGCCGCCGGCCGCATCCGCGAACAGACCGCCGCGATCCGCGATCGCACCGGTGAACGCGCCCTTGACGTGCCCGAACAGCTCGCTCTCGAGGAGGGGATCGGGCAAGGCCGCGCAGTTGATCGCGACGAACGGCCCCGCCGCGCGGTGGCTCTCGCCGTGCAGCGCGCGCGCGATCGCGCCCTTGCCGGTGCCGGTCTCGCCGGTGATCAGCACCGGTACGTCGCTCTTCGCGACGCGTTCGACGACCGCGAGCACGCGCTGCATCGCCGCGCTCTCCGCGATGAACCCCGCGATCGAGAACCGCGCACGCAACCGCGCGCGCAAGGTCGCGGCTTCGCGGCGAAGCGCGCGTTCGCCGAGCGCACGCTCGACGAACACCGCGAGCTCCTCGACCTTGAACGGCTTGGTGAGATAATGATACGCGCCGCGCCGGATCGACTCGACCGCCGAGTCGATCGCGCCGTACGCGGTCATCACGATCACCGGTAGGTCCGGTGCGGCCGCACGCGCCTGCTCGACGAGCGCGAGCCCGTCGAGATCGGGCATGCGCAGATCGGTCACGAGCACGTCGACCTCGCCGGCGCGCACGCGGGCGAGCGCGTCGGTGCCGCGCGCGAGAGCCGTCGCCGCGTAGCCGCGATCCGACAGGCCCTCGGCGAGCGTCTCGGCGAGCTCGAGCTTGTCGTCGACGATCAAGACCTTCTCAGGCATGCGCACCACCTTCGACCGGCACGGTGATCGACGCGCGCGTACCGCGCGGCGGCCGCGGCGCGATCGCCAGCGTACCGCGATGCGAGCTCGCGATCTCGCGCGCGATCGCGAGGCCGAGGCCGGTGCCCTGCCCGGCCGCCTTCGTCGTGAAGTACGGCTCGGTCGCGCGCGCCGCGGCATCGGGCGCGATGCCCCCGCCTTCGTCGGTGACGACGAACGCGAGCTCGTCGCCATCGGCGCGCACCTCGAGCCGCACCGTGCTGCCCGGCGGCGACGCGTCGCACGCGTTCAGCAAGAGATTGACGAGCGCGTGCTTGAACAGCAGCGGCACGCAGCGGCCCTCGGGCGCGCGCGCGGCCGACAGCTCGAGCTTCACGCCGGCGCGCGCGAAGCGGTGCTCGACGAGCGCGGCCGCCTCTCGCACGAGCTGGTCGGGTGCGCACGGCTCGAGCGCGATCGGCGCGCCGCGCGCGAGCCCGAGCAGGCCGCGCACGACGCGATCGATGTGATCGACCTGATCGAGGATCGCCTGCGCCGCCTTCGCGATGCGCTCGTCGCCGCCCGCGCGCGCGGCGAGCTGCTCGGCGCGGCCGACGATCACGCCGAGCGGCGTCGACCGCTCGTGCGCGACGCCGCTGCCGACCGCGGCCATCGTCGCCGCGCGCGCGAGCCGCTCGAGCTCCTCGTCGCGC
>DATJXL010000357.1:0-19666 GCA_035500135.1 Kofleriaceae bacterium | reverse complement strand
CCAATGCCGCTCACCTAGCGGCTGGGACTTCGGACTTCGGACTTCGGGCTTCGGTCAGCGCACTCACGAGGCCCTGCAGAGCGCGTACGACGCGGTCGTAGCGTCGTAGGAGATCCATTCCGGTGCTGGACTCTACAAAGCCGAGTCGAATCGCAAGCTCGATGAGATAACGAACCTCGGACGCAGAGCCGAGAGCGATCGCGATGAAGTGTAGGTAGTCGCGCTCCGTCGGTCTCGCACTGCCCTCGACGAGATTTGTGGGAATGGACACGGCTCCGCGACGAAGCTGGCTCTGAAGCCCTTGCTGGCCGAAGTCCGTAGCCCGAAGTCCGTAGTCCTTATGCGGGCACGCAAGGCGCGGCACGTCACGCACGTCGACGCTGCAAGGTCCGGAGGCTGACGCCGAGACGACGAGCCGCACGCGGCAAGCTGCCGCCCTCCTCGTCGATCACTCGCTCGACTACGCGGTCGATGATCGTGTTCAGCGGCTGATCGAGGTCGACGGCGAACGTCGCGATCGTCGGGCCTGCACTGGATCGTGCTGTTCGTTCCAGTCCGGCCGGCAGATCGTGGACGCGGATCGTCTTCCCGGAGCGCAAGATCGTCGCGAGCTCGAGTACGTTCCGCAGCTGTCGTACGTTTCCAGGCCAGTCGTATGCGAGCAACGCAGCTCTTGCGCTGCGAGTCAGGCGGGGCGGCACGCAGTCGTGGATGGCGGCGAGCCGGGCGATGAACGCGTCGATGAGCATCGGGATATCGCGTCGGCGCTCGCGGAGCGGCGGCACGGTCAGCACCACGCCCTGAATGCGGTAGTAGAGATCCTCGCGGAAGCGGCCCGCGCGCACCTCGTCCTCGAGCGGCCGCAACGTCGCGAGCACGAGTCGCGCATCGACCTCGAGCTTCTTCGTGCCGCCGACGCGCATGAACCTGCGCGTCTCGAGGAAGCGGAGGAGCTTGGGTTGCGCCGCGAGCGGCATCTCGGCGACCTCGTCGAGAAACAGCGTGCCGCCGCTCGCGACCTCCACTTTGCCGAGGCCGCGCTCGGTAGCTCCCGTGAACGCGCCGCGCTCGTGGCCGAACAGCTCGCTCTCGAACAGCGCCTCGGGGATCGCGGCGCAGTTGATCGGCACGAACGGGCCGGCGCGACGCGGAGACAGATCATGAAGGCGCCGCGCCATCACCTCCTTGCCCGCTCCGCTCTCGCCCACGAACGTGACGGTCACATCCTTCGCCGCGACCGCACGCAGCACGCGGTCGAACGCGCGCATCACCGGCGACGTCATCGTCGGCTCGAGGACGATGCTCGCAGGCTGTTGGCGCCGGATCATGAACGCCTACTGTACTCGCGGTCGACCGGTCATGCACCCCGTGGCAGCGGGCCGGGCCCGCTCGCCCTCAGGGCATCGACGACGTCCCAACCGAACGCGGGCGCGGCGAGCACGTACAGCCGCGCGGCGTGCGCGAGCAGTAGCGCGCGGAGCGCCGCGGGCCGGGAGGTGACGACGACCACGCGCTGCAGCTTCGTGTGCCGGATCCAGGTGCGCACCTGCGTTTCGAGTGAGTCGGGGGCGATGTCGTCTTTGGCCACCATCACGACCGCCGAGTAGGCGGTCGGCAGCGCCAGCTCACCGCACTCTTCGACGTCGAACCCGACGCTCGTCAAGTAATTCGCGAGCTGGTGCCGGGTGTTCGTGTCCCGCGACACCAACGCGACGCGATGCTTCGATGTCACGGTTGACGCTCCTCATGCGTCCGCCCGATGAGCCCGATCAGGCCTTCGAGGATCGTGAATGGGTGCGGCGGACATCCGGGAATGTAGAGATCCACCGGCACCGTCGAGTCAGCGCCGCCGTGCGCCTCGTCGTGGCCGGCGTACGGGCCGCCCGAGATCGCGCAGGCGCCAACGGCGATCACGATCCGCGGCTCCGGCACGGCCTCGTACGTCGTACGGAGCGCTTCGCGCATGTTCTCGGTGACCGGACCGGTGATGAGCAAGCCGTCGGCGTGCCGCGGCGATGCGACGTACTGGATCCCGAACCGGCCGAGGTCGAACACGATCGTGCCGAGCACGTTGACGTCGGCTTCGCAGCCGTTGCAGCCGCCCGCGCTGACGACTCGCAGCTTCAACGAACGCCCGAACAACCGGCGCAGCTCGTCGCCGAGCGCGACCGCGCGCGCCTCGGCCTCGCCGGACGAGCGCACGAACAAGCTCGATCGTGTTCGCGCCGCGAGTCGGAAGTCCTTGGAGAACGCGATCGCTCCCTCGGGACACGCGTCGATGCAGTCGGTGCAGAACAGGCAGCGTCCCATGTCGAGCGCGAGGCCGCCGTCCGCACAGATGGCGCCGGTCTGGCAAGCATCGACACACGCGCGGCAGCCGTCCGCGCAGCGAGTCGGATCGAGCACGGGCCGCCCACGAAACCGCGGTGGCAGGGTGGGCTCTGCGTCCGGGAACGCGCTGGTTCGATGTCCTTGATGCAGGCGAGCACGCAAGATCTTCAGCATCGCGACCTCACAGATCGTGACCGCAGTAGGAGAGGTTGAAGCTCTTGTTGCAGAGCGGGAAGTCCGAGATCTGCTGGCCGCGCAGCGCCATCGCGAGCCCGGACCAGTTGTGGAACGACGGATCGACCACCTTGTACGCGGTGAACCGGCCGGCCTCGTCGGTGATCGCGACGTGGCAGATCTCGCCGCGCCAGCCCTCGACCAGCGACACGCTCACGTGCTCGGGACGCAGCGCCGCGAGCTGGCACCGCGGCGAACCCTCCGGCAAGATCGGCAGCTCGCGCAGCAGGAGCTCGACGGAGCGGCGCACCTCCTGAAAGCGCACGAACGCGCGAGCGAACACGTCGCCCGACGACACGACCGACATCGGGACGTGCGCGAACCGGTAGTAGCCCGCGGGGTGCGTCGTGCGGACGTCGCGCTTGAGTCCCGACGCGCGCCCCGCGACGCCGACCAGACCGAGCCGCTTCGCGACGTCCGTCGCCACGCGACCGGTCTCCTCGAAGCGCGACTGCACGGAGGCGGTGTCCCACAACAGCTGCGCCGCCTCGTCAGTGTCGCGAAACGCGCGCTCGAGCCGCGCGCGCATCTCGTCGGCGAGCTGGGGCGTGACGTCGAAGCGCGTGCCACCCGGGCGCACCATGCCGCGCCCGAACCGGCTCCCGCACAGCTCGGCGCTCAGGTTCAGATAGTCGCCGCGCAGGCGACCGCAGAACGCGGCGGTCGGCAAGAAGCCGACGTCGCCGGCGAGCGCGCCGAGATCGCCGACGTGGTTCGCGAGCCGCTCGAGCTCGAGCGCGATCGCTCGCAGCGCGAGCCCACGCGCCGGCACGTGCGCACCCGCGAGCGCCTCGAGCAGCTGGCAGTACGCCGTCGCGTGGCCGATCGTGGTGTCGCCGGCGAGCGTCTCGACGTAGTGGACACAGCGCGGATTCGGCCCCTCGCACAGACGGCGCTCCACGCCGCGGTGCTGATAGCCGAGAGAGATCTCGAGATGCAGGACGTTCTCGCCGTAGCACTGGAACCGGAAGTGACCGGGCTCGATCACGCCGGCGTGCACCGGGCCGACCGCGACCTCGTGCACCTCGCCGCCTTCGATGCGGTAGAAGTCGGCGACGCCGATCGCGGGTCCCGCCGCGTCACCTCGTCGCGGCGGCTGGAAGCGGACCGGGTTGAGCCACGGATGACCGACCGGCACGACGCGCCACTGCTCCGCGATCTCGCGCTCGAACAGGTGAACCTCCGGGCAGGCCGGTGTGATCGAGGCGAACGTGTCGCCGACGACCTCGGTGCGCGCGAGCTCGAGCACGCCGTCGTCGTCGGCGGCGAGCACGACGACCAGCTCCAGATCGTTGCCGGCCGGTAGGCCGAACAGCGCCGAGACGCGCCGCCCGCGAGCCGGCGCGTCCGCGATCAGGTGATGGAACGTCGCGAACGAAAGGCGCGGCACGGCGGCGAGCGGCCGTGCCGAGGCGTTCGGCATCGCCAGCACCGACGCCGGGCGAAGCGACGGCATCGCGATCACGCTCACGGCGACATCTCCACGAACGCGGCGGCGTGGCGGAGAGCGTCTTCGAGCCAGTGCGGAATGTAGATGCCGAGCACGAGGAGGACGCCGAGACATGCGAGCGCCGGCAGGATCGTCAGCAGCGGCTCCTTCTCGCGCACGCCGGCAGTCGGCGCACCCTGGACGACGCGGGTCACCGTCGCGCCCATCCCGATGAACACGGCGGCGAGCAGCGCCAAGAAGGTCGCGCCGACCCAGTATTGGCCCGAGCCGAACGCGGCTTGCAGGATCGCGAGCTCGCTGATGAACAGCCCGAACGGCGGCGAGCCCGTGATCGCGAAGAACCCGGTGAGCAAGAGACCGCCCGAGGCGGGCACGCGCCGGACCGCGCCGCCGACCTCGGCCACGAGCTTCGTGCCGAACACGCGATGGATGTTGCCGGCGGCCATGAACAACACGCCCTTGCCGAAGCTGTTGTTGATGAGGTGGAGGAGCGCGCCGTAGGTGCCGAGGCCGCCGACGCCGAGTCCGACGGCGACCACGCCCATGTGCTCGACGCTGGAGTACGCGAGCATGCGCTTGAAGTCGCGCTGCCGGATCATGAACGCGCCTGCCACGCCGATCGAGAGCAGTCCGAACACGAGCAGGAGCGTTCGCGCGAGCTCGCCATCGTCGGCGGCGTTGACGATCTGGAGGACCCGGATCAGCGCGACAAACGCGCACGTCGTCACGCCGCCGGACAGCAGCGCGCCGACGACGCCCGGCGATTCACCGTACACGTCAGGCTTCCACGTGTGCATCGGCGCCAGACCGATCTTCGTGCCGTATCCGACGAGGAGCAGGACGAATGCCGCGTGGAGCCAGGCTTTCGACAAGTGCGGCGCGTCGCGAACGAGATCTTCGAACAGCAGCGTGGACGACAAGCCCTTGTGCAGCGCTGCCGACGCGAGGAAGAACGAGCCGAACAACGCGAACGCGATCCCGACCGAGCCGATCAGCAGGTACTTCCAGATCGCCTCGAGCGACCGCTGGTTTCTCGTGAAGTAGATCATCGGCGCGGTCGCCAGCGTCGCGCTCTCGATCGCCACCCACATGAGCCCGAGGTGGTGCGAGACCGTCACGAGCGACATCGACGCGAGTAGCGCGAGCAGGCAGGCACAGAACACGCGGTTCGCGCGCTCGGCACGCAGCGCGAGGTACCCCGGCACGTAAAACGCGCACGCGAGGAACTGCGCGCTGATCAGGGGGAGGATCACGCGGCCGAGCGGGCCCATGTCGAGCCAGCCCTCGAACATCGCCGGCGGTGGCTCGATCGCCGCGTAGGCGGCCAGCGCCGCGTGCACCACGGCGCCCGCCGGCACGAGCCAGGCGCGGCCCCGTGCGCCAGGCACGAGCAGCGCCGCGAGCGCGAACGCGATGGGTACGAGGACAAGCGCGAGCAGCACGCCTACTCCTTGAGCGACGTCAGCTCGGCCGCGTCCGTCGCAGAGAAGTCGCGGCTGATGTGGTTGAGGATGATGCCCATCACGAAGATCGCGACGAACAGGTCGAGCAGCACGCCGACCTCGACGAGGAACGGCATCGCGTCGAGCAGGCCGAGGCCCATGATGAAGATGCCGTTCTCCAGGATGAGGTAGCCGACCACCTGCGTGATCGCCTTGCGTCGCGTGATCACCACGAGGCAGCCGGTCAGCACGGTCGCGAACGACGCGGGCATGATCAGCGAGCCCTCGAACGACGGCGCCACGGGAAGCGTCTGCGCGAACACGACCGAGACCCCGGTGCCGACCGCACCGATCACGAGCGATGGGATGAGCCCGATCAGCGGCTCGACGTCGCGGGAGATCGCGACGTCGCGCATCGCCTTCAACAGCAGGCGCGGGATCAACACGGCTTTGAGCCCGATCGCGACCAGGCCGACGATCACGACCTCGGCCGTGATCGTGGCATGCGCGAGGATCGCGAGCACGCCGAGGCAAACGCCCTGCAGCGCCGACGCGCCGATCACCGCGCGCAGCCGGCTCGTGCCGAGCACGAACAGGTTGAGCAGCAGGACGAACACGAGCAGCGGATCGAAGATGGACGGCATGATTCACCTGACGAGGAGCACCACCGCGAGCGCGCACAGCAAACATGCGGACATGAGCAGCGCCGGGACGTGCGGCATGCGCAGCCGCGCCATCGCGGATTCGATCAACCCGACGACTACCGCGACCGCCAGCACGCCGAGCACGAACGCCGCCCAGGCGAGCCACGCGGGATCGTGGATCGGGATCAAGATGCGCACGAGCAACGCGGCAAAGATGAACAGCTTGATCGCGGCACCGTACAGGACCGCGCCGAACATCGGCCCGCCGTGGTCGAGCACCATCACCTCGTGGATCATCGTGAGCTCGAGGTGGGTGGTGGGATCGTCGACGGGAATCCGGCAATTCTCGGCGAGCAGCACCACGAGCAGGCCGGCCGCGACGAGCACGATCGACGCGCCGGCGGTCGCCCAGATGTGTGCGATCGAGGCGGAACCGAGGAAGGCCGACAGCGACAGCGAACCGGTCGCGCGCGCGAGCGCCATCACGCCGAGGATGAAAGCGGGCTCGGCGAGACACGCGAACGTTGCTTCGCGGGCCGCGCCCATGCCTTCGAATGCCGATCCGGTGTCGAGCGCGGCGGCCATCGTGAAGAATCGCGCCAGCCCGAGCACGTACGCGAGCGCGATGAAGTCGCCGTCGAACGACCACAGCGCACGGCCATCGCCGATCGGGATGAGCAGCGCGCCGATCAGTGCGGCGGCGAGCCCGACAGCCGGGCCCGCGAGGAACATCCACGTCGTTGTCGAGCTGACGACCGAGTGTTTGCGCACGAGCTTCGCGATGTCGTAGTAGGGCTGGAGCAGCGGTGGGCCGACGCGGCCGGCCACGCGCGCCTTGGTCCGCGCGATCACGCCCAGCAACAGCGGCGGCAGCGCGAGCACGATGACGATCTTCGCGACGATCTCGACGGCGATCACGGCAGTACCCACCAGTCGCGAATGCTGACCACCGCCACCGCCACGACGATCGCCGCGACGATGAACAGGACGTAGAGGTGCAACTGGCCGGCTTGCATCCAGCGCAGCTGACCAGCGCGCCGGGCGGCCCGATCGACGAACGGCTCGTAAGCGGCGCGCGTGAAGGGATCCTCGCGATCCGCGCTCAGCTGGCCGGGCGCCGGGAACAGCTCGGTGCTCGGCTGCACCACGATCCGTTCGCGCATGACCTTGGGCAACAGCCGGTTGAGCCCTTCGGCGAATGACGCGCCGGTGTACTGCATGCGTGCGGACGGCACCGTGTAGCCGCAGCCCCACGTCGCCGCCGCGCGGCGCCGCCGAGACAGCCGACGCACTACTAGAAACGCCGCGATCGCGCCCGCCCAGATCACGCCGCTCAGGATCGTGATCGGGACGAGCGCTTCCCCGACCGCCCCGAGATCGAAGCTACGGCCGGTGAGGGTGCGGATGACCGGCTCGAGCGCTCCGGCGAGAACCGGTAACAAGAACGGCAGGCCGATCGCGGCGAGCGCGAGCGCGAGCATGGGAAACAGCAGACCGCGGCCCGACTCGTGAGCGTGCTCGGCGGCCGGACTCCGCGGTTGGCCGAGCAACCCGAGGCCGACCAGCCGCACGAAGCACAACGCCGCGATCACGCCGACCGTCGCGAGCGCTGCGACCGCGAAGATCACCCACATCCCGCCGCCCGCATTGGCTTCCGTGCCGACGCGAGCCAAGCCGAGGTACATGAGCCATTCGCTGGTGAAGCCGTTGAGCGGCGGCAGCGCCGCGATCGCGACCGTGCCGAGTACGAGCAAAGCGCTCGTGCGCGGCATGCGCTTCATCAGTCCGCCCATCTGCCCGAGGTCGCGCGTACCGGCGCCGTGCAGCAGGCTTCCCGCACCGAGGAACATGAGCCCCTTCATGACGGCGTGGTTCCAGATGTGAAACAAGCCGCCGCACAGGCCGAGCGCCGCGACGATCGGGTGCGCGTTCTCGACACCCCACAACCCGATCCCCAGGCCGATCAGCACGACGCCGATGTTCTCGACGCTCGAGTACGCGAGCGCGCGCTTGAAGTCGCGCTGGTAGAACGCGAGCCCGATTCCGACCAGCGCACCGACGATGCCGATGCCGACGAGCAACGCCCCCCACGGCAGCACCGGGCCCACAAACGCGATCGTCCTGAGCACGCCGTAGATGCCGAGCTTGATCATCACGGCCGACATCAGCGCCGACACGTGAGACGGTGCCGCCGCGTGCGCTTCCGGAAGCCAGACGTGCAGCGGCACGATCCCGGCCTTTACGCCGAAGCCCACGAGCCCGAGCACGCCGGCGACCGCGGCGATGCCCGCGCCATGCGGCGAACCGAGATCGGCGAAATCGTAACCGCCGACGTGGCCGAGCAGGACGAACGTGCTGAGGATGCACGCGACGCCGAGGTGCGACGCCACGAGGTACACCCAACCCGCGCGGCGCACGTCGGCCTCGGCATGATCGAAGGTGACCAGCACGTAGCTCGTGAGCGTCATCGCCTCCCATGCCATGACGAACACGACGGCGTCGCGCGCCACGAGCACCGCGAGCATCGAGCCGACCAGGAGGTTGTAGAAGCACGCCGGCGCGGCGAGCCAGCGGCGCTCGCGTTGATCGTCCAGGTAGAACGCGCCGTAGATCGCGCAGATCGCGCCGAGCACCATCAGAGGCACGATGAAGAACGCCGACAGTGAATCGATCCCGAAGCGCACGTCGCCGAGCGGTGCGGCCCAGTTGACGACGAGGTCGTCCGATGGCGCACCTCCGAGCGACGCGATCGCCGATGGCAGCGCGATCGCCGCCGCCGCGACGGCGCCGACCGCGGAGATCGCCGAAGCGGCACGCCCGTTGCGGCCGGCGAGCAAGGCAAGTGCGCCTGATCCGAACAGCACGCCGATCGCGATCGCGCACGCCGTCATCGCTCGGTCCTCGCGCGAGCCTTCTCGGCCTTGATCGCCCCGCCGGCTCGGCGTGCCTCTGCGATCACGTTGGCGATCGGGTAGACGCGTTGCACTGCCTGGACGAAGCCGTCGTCGCGCAGCACGAGCAACAGTCGCGACAGCAACTGCAGATGATCGAGCACCGTCGGCGCGGCGATCGCGAACACCGCCTTGGTCGGCTGGCCGTCGACGGTCAACACGTCGTCGCGGCACCACCACAGCATCACCGTCGGCGGCAGCTCGGGACAGATCAGCGGGCTGCGTGCAGTCGGGACCGCGATCCGGTCGCGGACCTGGAACATCTCGTGGCCGCGCGCCGCGATCACGGCGCGGATCACGTCGCGATCGCCGGCGTCGATCGGCAGGTCGTCGGCGATCTGCGGTAGGCCGGCCGCGGTCATGACGTGCCCACCTCCGAGCTCGAGCGCCGTGGCGAACGGGGCCTCGGTCGGATCCTCGTACAGATCGACCGAAATCGGCAGGTCTTGCTCCATCGCCCACTCGAGCAGCTCGAGCCGATGGAACAGCGGGTGATGCTGGATCGTGACGAACGGGATCTCACCGTCGTCGACCCAGCGATAGAGCTTGGTCTCCGGAACGTTCAACATCGCGGCTGCTTCGCGGATCGTCAGCTTCACGACGCCGCGACCTTGCGGCCCGATGCCGCGCGTTGGATCCACAGGACGAGATCGAACCCCACGATCGGAATCCTCTCCTGGTACGCGAGCCGATAGCTCGGCGGCATGATTCCGCCGAAGCCGTGGAGCGTGACGACGCGCATGCCCTCGGGAAGCCCCGCGAGGCGATCCTCGGCACGCGCGCTGGTGCGCTTCATTCCTGACGCTCCACGCGCCGGAACGGTCGCGTCCAGCGCTGCCGCGTCTGGATCCACAGCTCCACGCGATCCGAACCGAGCAGATCGACGCGATCAAGCTCGTAACCCGCAGGCATCTCGGCGCCGAGTCCGTGGTAGGTCACGACGCGCGTACCCTCGCGGGCGGCGGCGAGGCGGTCGAGCGTCGCCGCGACGTAGGTATCGAAATGCGCCTGATCGAGCTCGATCGTGTGATCGATCGCGAACGCACGGTCGAACAGATGCTCCGAGAACGGGTTGAAGAAGTAGAAGCCGTCGAACGGCGACCAGTCGACATCGAATGCGTTGCCGTGCACGAAGCGAACGTTCGACAGCTTCCACTCGGCCGCGAGTCGCTTGGCGGTGGCGACCATGCCCTCGCGCAGCTCGACGCCGAGGAAGCTCGCCGTCCGGCAGGCATGCGCGGCGACGAGGCAGAACTTCCCGGGTCCAGCGCCGACGTCGAGCACGATCTCGCCTCCCTCAGGCACGAGCAGCGCGGCTGCATGCCGAGCGACCGCAACCGGCGTGAAATGCGACGGCGACTCGCGTTGCAACGCTAAGGGTAGCCGCGCGTCGAACGCGAGATCCTCCACCACGGGCGCCGCAACTGGCATCGACGGCCCACCTAGCACGCCTTGGACCAGCTCGTAGATGCCCGAAATCGAGGGCTCGTGATCGGTGCGGGCCGACCGCAGTCGAGACTCCGGCACCAACCCACCCGAAAGCGACAGACTGACGCGTGATCGGCGACCCGACATCTGTCAAGGCGACATACTCGGCGCGGTTCTTCGCTTACACGCGCATCGAACATGCCGGCGAGCTTCCACGAACGACTGCGGGCCCACGCTGCGAATCTCCTCGCGCGCGAGCAGATCGTGCTGTACGGAGGCAACGCTGCCGACAGCTCGACGTGGCTCGGCGCGTACAGCGGCCCTGACGAAGAAGTCTGCGGCGCCGGTGTCGACGTCGACAGCGACGGTCGGGTCGGCTGCGCCGACGAGGACTGCGCGGCCGCATGCGCGCGTTGCGGCAACGGCACGTGCGACGGTGCGGAGAACGATCGCTCGTGCCCGAGCGACTGCGCCGCGTCGTCGCCCGAGTGCGGCGACGCGTACTGCGCGCCGGCGGAGTCGTGCGCCGCCGACTGCCGCCGTAGCTCGCGATCTTCACGCTCAGCGCCTTCCGCCCGCGCGGCTCGTCGTCGGGCGCGAGCGCGACCTCGAGCTTCTGGCCATCGGCGAGGCCGTGCTTCCGGCATACGATGGCGTCATGCAGGCGCCGAAGTACATCGCGGACGCGAAAGTCGAGGGTGCGCCGATCGACTTTCCGTGGCGCGGCGCGCTCGCGCACATCGGCCCGACCGAGACCGTCAACAAGATGTTCGACCTCGTCAGCTCGAAGACGACGTGCGCGGTGTTGACCGAGGCGGCCGGGATCATCGGCTGGGGCGCGTGGCGCCTGAAGGGCCGCACCGACGTCCGCGTGCTGCTCCAGATGGTCGAGGCGAGCTTCGCGTTCCAGGTCCACCCCGCATACGTCGATCCCAACGGTGCGGACACCTACGAAGCGCGCGACCGGCCGCCCGCGAAGTCCGCCGCCGCCCAGCTGCAGATCTTCCTGTGGCGCGCGATCAACGTCAGGTGGTGGAATAGCTACTATCAGCCGATCCCCGCGGCATTTCACTCGGCGTACCTCGTCAAACACATCCTGCCCGCGGCGAAGCAGCGCACGTTCGCGACGTGGCTCGCCCGCCTCGCGAAACGCCTCGACGACATCGCGCCGAAACCGCGCGAGCTCCCGGTCGAGGACGAAGACCGCATGAAGAAGCCGCGACGCGAGGCGTACTGGGCGCGCCATCGCGGTGTGGCGCTTCCGCCCGAGGTCCTCGACGTGTCGACCGAGTTCGATCCCGCGCGCCGCGAGGAGCTCGTCGATCGTTTTCTCCGATCCGTGCGCTGGCAGGACAATCCGTTCTTGCGCTCGCCGACGCAGATGAAGAAGCTCGGCTTCCGCGGCAAGCCGTATCGGCTCGGCTAGGGCCGTTCGCGGCCGCGCATCAGCGACCTAGCAGCACGTGGTCCTAGTCACGGCGCGGCGCAGTCGTGCGGGCAGATCAAGTAGTCCTCGACCGGATCGCACGTGCCGTCGCCGCAATACGGAGCGGTGAGCGCGCAGGTCACGCCCAGGGTCGGCGGGCACGACGGATCGCAACGGCCCCAGCAGTCGGGGTCGGCGCAGCCTGCGAGGCCGTCGCCGTCGCTGTCCGCGCTGGCCGACGTGCACGCCTCCGGTAGACGTAGCGGCCGTCGAACGCAGCGCCGCGAAACCCTCTCGCGCTGCCGTTGAAGCTCGTCAGATCGAACGTCGCCCACTTGGTCCGGTCACCGAGGTCGCTGTACGTGACCGGGACGCTCGCGTCGACGCTCGCGTCGAGGCTCGCATCGATCGCCTTTCCGGCATCCGCCGAGCTTTGCGCGCGCTCGTTGCAGCTCGCTAGCACGAAGCCAGCGACCAGAATCCACGTTGACCTCATCGGTCCTCCCATGGACTGCAATCTAAGGGTCTCGCGCCGCGAGAGCCGAGCAGTTCACGCGAGGTTCACGCTCGCGCCAAGACCTGCCGGGTTCTACCGGCATCGAATCTGGGGGCGGCCTCCGCCCAAGCGTGTGGTCTTGACGCGGACTGGATCTCTGGCTGACGCGGTGGCCGCTGTCCGAGCAACGGACACGGTGGGTCGGAACGTCGCGATCGCGCGTGGAGGGATCGCGGCGCGGAAATCCAGTGCGCGCGTGCGTGCTCGCGGGTGGCGTTTACGAGAGAACGTCCGGCGCGGCCGGACAGCCGCTCGTCGGCTATCGCCGCCGGACACCAGCGTGTCGAGGAATCTCTGCTGGTTGGTCATCCAGTTCTCCTGCCGTGCGCAACCGGCTCGTGCAACATCGCGCGATTTACACTCCAACACGCATCGCATTCAGCGCGAGCTATTCGGCGAGGCCTGCCCTGATCGCTCGACATCAGATCGGCGAGAACGCGCAGCGGCCAACACGCGGAGCGCAGTAGTATCGCGGCGGCATGTCCGACCCCGCGTCCTATGGCGACACTTGGGCCCCGATCTACGACGAGATTCACGCGCACCTCGATCCGACAGCTGCTGTCGAAGTGCTCGCCGGGCTCGCGGGTACCGGCAGGGCGCTCGAGCTTGGCATTGGCACCGGTCGCGTCGCAATCCCGCTCGCTGCGCGCGGTGTCCCCGTTCATGGCATCGAAGCCTCGCAAGCGATGCTCGATCGCATGCATGCCAAGCCGGGCGGTGGTGATGTCCGTGTGACGCTCGGTGATTTCACCGACGTCGCCGTCGATGGCGAGTTCGCTCTCATCTACGTCGTCGTCAGCACGCTGTACGGCTTGCTGACGCAGTCCGCGCAGGTCGCGTGCGTTCGCAATGCGGCGGCACGGCTCGCGCCCCGCGGCGTATTCGTCTTCGAGGGTTTCGTACCGGATCCCGCCCGCTTCGATGCGAATCAGCGCGTTCAGGTCAATCGCATCGAGCCGACTCGACTCGACCTCGTGTTCACACGTCACGATCCTGTGCACCAGCGCCTATTGGGCCAGCACGCCATCGTCGGACCGCAGGGCATGCAGCTGTTTCCCGTCGAACTTCGCTACGTGTGGCCCAGCGAGCTCGACTTGATGGCGCAGCTGGCGGGGTTGCGGCTGCGCGAGCGCTGGGGCGACTGGCGACGCGGCCCGTACACGGGGAGCGGCGGTCACATCTCGATCTACGAGCGGGCTTCCTGAATTCAACGGAACACTAGTCGAAGAGACTGTTCCGGCGTCGATCGGGGTTGCGTTGGGGACTTGCCTTGTCGGCGCGACCTGTGGACCGCCACTGCGCCGATACAGAATGGTGATTCGCGGCGCACCGTAAGCAATGCGCGGGATCCGAAAGTGAAGCGAGAGCTCCGACTCAGCGGGCGTGTCGTCGACGAATGCAATGGCGCGGGAGGTCGCGCGCGCTGCTGGAGCAGCTCGATCAGCTCGCGCTGTCGAAGTAGCGACAAGATCCTGACACACCGGTACGGAACGTCGGCCAGTTGGCGGCGGCACGGCGGTTGCTCGATGCGCCGGCATGATCAGAACGCTGGCGCTCGTGGCCGCGACCTGCTTCGCCGCCGGCGGCTGCGCGAACGACGGTTACTCGGTGACGGGCACGCTGACGCTGCAGGAGGGCCCGCTGCCGCCGCCGCCGGCGCCCGACGATCCGGATCAGACGCTCGACTCGCTCGACCATCTCGACTACCAGCTCGTCGATCACGCGCAGGGCACCGAGCAGGACGGCGAGCTCCGGCAAGGCCCGTTCGCGATCACCGACCTCGCGGGCGGCGACTACACGCTCACGATCTCCGCGGTTCACGACGTCGACGTCCTCATCGGCACCGGCACCGAGACGCTCGGCTCGATCACGGGCGATCTCGACGTCACGGGCGACACCGACCTGGGCACGGTCGTGCTGCCGTGGCAGCCCGAGTACTGAGCTCAGCCCCTCGATGTCGTAGTCCTCGAGCATCTCTGGCTGGCTCGGAACGTCGCGATCGCGCGTGGAGGGATCGCGACGCAGAAATTCCAGTGCGCGCGTGCGTGCTCGCGGGTGGCGTTTACGAGAGAACGTCCGGCGCGGCCGGACAGCCGCTCGTCGGTTATCGCCGCCGTCTCGAAGCTCGTCGTGTTCGGCAGCGGGCGGCAAACATCCACGAGCTTCGATCCTCGACGTCACGTCGTCCGGCAATGGCTGGTGCGACGGAAAAACCCGACAGTGACCGCGTGTCGGACACGGGCGTCAGGATTCTCCGAGCTGCCTTCACGTGAGTGCGCGCAAAGCGCGAGGATCACGTGCCGCCACGAGGTCTGGTCGTTGCAGACCTAGCGATGCATGCGAACCAAACTTGTCCTTGGAAGCGTCGTGGCCGCCCTCTCGGTCGGTGCGGATTGTCACCCCGTCGTGTCGACCTCGACTTCGACATGCACGCCGATCGCGGCGGGCCCGCTGACGTCGGGCGGCACCGACGAAGACGGCAGCATCCTCGTCGTCGATGACACCGTCTACTTCGCATGGATCTCGCGCCGCAACGGCGACACGGATGTGTACATGGAGTCCTCCGACGACAATGGCGAGACATGGAGCGCACCATGGATCGCGGTGTCGATGACCCCGGCGCCAGGACAGACCCGATCCGACGACTATGTCCAGTCGCTGAGCCTCGACCTCGATGGCCGGATTCGCCTGAGCGGCACCAGGAGCCCCGACGTGAACGGCTCCCAGCTCTACACCACGGCATCGACTGATCCTCATCACTTCCCCGAGCCGGTCGCGATCACGAGCACGACCGGAGACAAGGTCACGATCACTCCGATCCGTCAGGACGCGAGCGGCGTGTACCATCTCATCTACGCGTGGCGGCAAGGCGGCACCGGCGACTACCGTCTGGTCCAGCAGACCTCGTCGGACGCGGTGACGTGGACCGATCCGGTGCCATTGTTCTCGCCCACCGGGTACCAGGACGTGCTGCCCGCGATCGAGCTCGATGCGACTGGCACGCTGTGGCTGATCTGGGTACGCATCTACAGCGACAAGCCCGACGAGCTGTTCGGCACGCCGCAGGGCGACTTCTCGAACAGCTACCTCGGTGATCTGACCGACATCTACATCTCGTCGTCGACCGATGGCGTGACGTTCTCGTCGCCGTTGCACCTGTCGCAGAAGGGCGCGGGCTCGCCACCGGAAGATCAGACGGTCGCGAACCGCTCGATCGACACGATCCCGGCTCTGGTGCAAGGACCGAGCGGGCTCTACGCGACGTGGGTGACCACCGCGATCCTGACCGCGTCCGGTGGGGCCTCCACCCTGATGTGGCGCGTCGACGAGTTGTGCGAACCCTCTCAGATCCGCTCGCTGACGATGGGAGGCTACTCGGTGCGAGGAGCCACGTTGCCATCCGGCGCCACGATGATCGCCTCGGTCGACGAGACCGCGAGTGGCCAGACGACCATCTACAACGATCAGTACGAGATCATCTGCTCCGACGCCGACCTCGGCCGTGCGGCGCAGTAGCGAGCCCCGACGACCGCGATCGGTGGGCGATCGAAGCTCGCGCGCAGCGAAGGGCCAGATCGAGCGCGTCCTGCGCATCCATGGCGAGCTGTCGCGCGCCGCGAACGTGCAGCGTTCGCGGCGGCACTCGTGGCGATCGCGGTCGGCGACGACATTCGCGCCCGCGCGACGGCATCGCGGTTCGCGACCGAAACCGCGCCGAACCTACGCGCGATGGCCAAGCTGATCGATGCAGAGTCCTTGCGTCACAGCGGTAAGACCGCGCAAGCGATCGTCGAGTTCGGTGAGGCCCGGAAGCTCGCCGACCTCGCGATCGGCCATGTTCTGCTCGCTAAAGCGTTGCTCGATGCGAAGCGTTACGCCGAAGCCTACGGCGAGCTTCAGACATGCCTGCAGCGACGCGGCGAGATCGCGATCGATCCCTACGACGCTCCGGGCTACCATCGACTTCCGGAGATCACGTTCGAGCTCGCGCGCGCGCAGGAAGGTCTCGGCAACCCCGCCGCGGCAGCGAGTTACAACGCGTTTCTGGCCGCTCTTCACGAGCCGGACACGGACTTCGTCCTCGCACGCACCGCGCGGGCTCGTCTCGCCGCCATGAAGTGAGCTCTGACCGACGACGTGGCGATGCTGGCATGATCGGCGCCAGCGCCTGTCACGCAGTCCGAGTGACGATCGAACCATGCCCGACGACGCCGACGAGCAACCGGTCGGTACCAAGCTGGACCGGCCGTCCTCGTGCGCGAGGAGGGTGATGCCGATGACCGCCGGCATGTCCGGCACCGAGGTGCTGCCGGTGGTCGTGTACTCCGCGATCCTGTCGTCGATCCTGCTGTTCGCGATCGGATTTCGCGTGTACCGGCCGCGTCGCGCGACCGAGGTCGCCGCGCCGGCCGCCCCGGCCTCATCCGTGTATGCTGCCGCGGCATGCGGCGACCGGCATCGGCGGCATGGGCTCGCGCGGGGTGGCTGACCGCGTGCCTCGCGGCGTGCGCCGGCGAGCCGCCGCCGCTCCACGTCTCCGCCGCGCCGCTCGCCGGCTGCGTCGATCCGGTCGGCGCGCGCTACCCGTGGCGGTACCGCGTGCTGCCGCCGGCCGAGCTCGACGCCCGCAAGGCGGCGTTCGCCGCGCGCAACCCGGGCGAGTGGTCCCTGCAGCTGAACGAGCGCGGGCTGGTGTTCCATCTCGCGACCACCGATCCTTCGATCGTCGCCGCCGATCCCGACCACCCCGACGGCTTCAGCGGCGCCGAGCTCGCGCGGTGGTCGGCGTTCTTGCGCGATAACGCCGAGCTGTTCGGGATCACCGACCCCGGCTCGCTGCACCTGCTCGTCGTGCCGATCGCCGCGGGTCCGACGCCGAACGTGGCCGAGCTGCGGCAGTACATCGGTCCGGTGCTGCGCGCCGAGGTGACCATCGGCAAGCGGCCCGGCGACAAGCCGGGCATCGCGATCGACGGCAGCCTCGAGCCGATCGCCGCGTGTCCGCACGTCGACGACGCGGCGCTCGCGGCGCGCCTGGTCGGCCGCCGCTACGTCGAGACCACCGCGTGGACGCGACCGGCCGAGCGCGACTGCGGGATGGTGCCCGGCGGCAGCACCGATGCGTGCCGCGCCACCCCGCTCGGCACGACGACCGCGAAGCGCACGATCGAGCGCGCGAACGTCTCGGTCGATCACGAGCTCGTCACCGTCCCGCTCGGCGGCGGCTGGTTCGCGGAGCGCCACCTCGCGTGTATCGCCGTCGATCTGCCAGCGGTCGAGCCCCCGCAGAAAATCTTGCACGGGCCCGAAGGCGAGCTCGCGTCCTCGACGGTCACGCCGACCGGCCGCGCGCCGCGGCTGCCGCTCGCGATCGATGTCGTGACCGGCGAGACCCTCGACGCGTCGCTGTGCCCGCTCTCGGGGCAAGCGTTGCGCTCGCCGTGAAGTCATCGCGAGTCGTTCGGCCAGCTGGATGCGCTTCTCGCCGGATAGCGCACGAGAATCCGGCTTGCACCTACTGGATCGTTCCGACGCACGACGCGATATCGAAAAAGATGAACGCGAGCGCCTTCTCCTGCGGCGTCATCGCAGCGGTCGAGCAGCCGCCCGGATATGGAACGGTGCTGCTCGAGGTCGAGCCAGAAGCGACGTGCATGTCGGAGAACACGACCTTGCCGCAGCGCTGATCGGCAGGCTGGTCGAGCGGCGTCGTGAACTGCAGATCCTGAACGCTGGTGTGACCGTTGGTCGCCGGCAAGGTCGGATCGATGTATGCCCAGCGCTCGGATCGCGACGGATCGTTCGCGGCGAGCGTGTAGCGCGCATCGCTGATCGGGATCTGATCGCGCGTGGTCGAAGCGCCGACATTGACGAGCCAGGTCGCGAACGACGGACCCTTGGGGTGGCTGAGCTCGTCGATGCTCGCGATCGAAGCGTCCTGATCCTCGGGCGCATCGAAGTTCCACGTGCCCACGGTCTCCCAGTCGGGCTCGCCGTGCGAAGGGTTTCCGCCCTCGCCGCCGATCCAGATGTTCTGCCAGTGCGACATGAACACGCGCCCGCCCGCGGCGGCGTACGAGTGCAGTGCGTCCATCGCGCTTTGCGGCTTGCTCGGCGCGTACTGGCCGCCCTCGCACGACAACATCGTGATGTCGTATTTCGACAGATTCGCGGTCGCGCCCCACAGCGTGCGCGCATCGCCGAACGCAGCCCCGGGACCTCCCGGCCAGGTCGCGGCGAACTCGATCGCGCCCTCACCGTGACCGGCGCCGGGATTCGCAAACAGCTGGACGTGACCACCGCCGAAGTCGTTAGTGATTTCGGTCGGGTCGATGCCGAGCTTGAGCACGAGGCACTCCAGTGCGTCGAACGCGCCGGTCGTGACCGCGATATAGGGAAGATCGACTTCGGGCGCGCCCGTATTGTCGATCGCGGTGAGCGGCGAGGCGTCGTTGCGGCCAGTCGGCAATGTGGTGTCGACGGTCGACAGCGGCGCGTCCTGGCATGCCGCGACATCTGGGATGACCAGACGTCGGCGCCACTTGCCGACCTGGATCACGAGCGGCACGCTCGTGGTCGCCGGCACGTTTGCGAGCGAGAACCTTCCAGCTTCGTCGGTGGTGGTCGCGACGATCGATCCGCCAGGCAGGCCCGCACTGCACTGGTCGCAGCTCACGCCGATCGGCAGTGCACCGGGATCGGAGGCCGGCACGTAGACGGCGACGCCGTACAGCGGCAGCGTTCCGTTGGGCGCGTACACCGTGCCCGACAACGATGTCGGTGGCAGCCCCTTGGGTGCGCAGTCGACCTGGAAGCACGCCAGGCCGGCGCACGCATCGGCGGGCTCCGGCGTCGCGGTGTCGATCGCGCCGTGTAGATGATGATCGCCACACGCGATCGATACGGTCGTGATCACGACAAGAACGTCCATTCGGGTCACGCTCATGGTCGGCGACACTAGCAGCGGCGATCGATCGCCCCTAGCGCGAATGAAGAGGGGGACTCTCCCCCTCACATGCGTGTTCGCATCGTTATCGAATCGCGCGCGCGCGGTAGCGTGATGTGAGGTCGACTCGATGATCCGAGATCGGATCGCTGTCAGTGTGCGAGCTGCAAACGATCGAGCGCGCGGTGAAGGCGACCGAGCGTGCGCGACGGCTCGGCGCCATCGAGCACGTCGAACGCGACCGTGTCCGTGACCGTC
>DATJXL010000356.1:0-24592 GCA_035500135.1 Kofleriaceae bacterium | reverse complement strand
CGAGCGCGCGCCAGGCCTGGCCGAGCCCCGGATCGACCGCGATCGCCTTCTTCAGCCGGTCGATGCCGGCCTTCGTGGTGCCCGCGCTGCCGTCCTTGAACAGCAGCACGGCCGACAGGTAGAGCGCCCACGACTCGTCGGGATCGATCGCGATCGCGTGCGCGCACGCGGCACGCGCCGCGTCGGGGCGGCCCTGGCGCAGCTCGAGATCGCAGCGCGCGGCCTCGAGCCCGGCGGCCGCCGGCCACTTCCGGTTCCCGGCCGCGATCGCGCGCGCGGCCTCGTCGTACTTGCCGGCGTACACGAGCTCGAGCGCCGCCCGCGACGCGGCGAGCGCCGCCGGCTCGGCCTCCGGCTTGATCTTCGCGCCGCGGCGCAGCCCGTAGCGCGCGCGCTGGCTGGCGACGTCGGCCGCGACCGGATCGGTGTCGAGCCGGCCCGCGGCGATCGCGTCCTCGGTCCACGTCAGCGCGCCCATCGCGAGGTAGATCGCGACGAGCCGGCGCCACGCATCGTTCTGCGCCTGCTTGAGATTGGCGATGCGATCGGCGGCGAGCTGGAGCTCGGCGTGCGCGGCCGCGATGTCGCCTGCCCTCGCGAATGCCTCGCCGAGCGCGAAGTGAACGACCGGGTCGCCGGGCGCGAGCTCGGCCGTGCGCGCGCACGCCGCCTTGGTCTTGTCGTCGGCGACGCCGGGCTTGACGAGCATCAGCTCGCACTTGAGCTCGTGCATCGTCGCGCTCGCCGGATACGCGACGAGCAGGTTATCGAGCTCGCGGATCGCGTCGTCGATCTGCTTGCGCTTGCCCATCTCGCGGATGCGATCGAGCTCCTCCTGCGCCGCCATCGGCACGTCGGCCGCGGTCTTCGTCGCCTTGCCGGCGTTCAACACGCCGCCGAGCGTCGCGACGACCTCGTCGTGATCGGTCGGGATCCAGCCGCCCCAGTCGGATTTCTGGATCGCCTCGACCAGGTCGTGTGCGATCTGCTGCTCGTTGTCGTCGGCGAGACGCTCGTCGACCGCGAGCTGGATCAGCTCGCGGTTGCGGTCGGAGAACGTCGCCTGCTTCGGCGAGTACGACGGGTACTGGATCTGCGTCGGATCGGCCTCCGCGATCGCGCCGCACGTCTTCGCGAGGTAGTGCAGCAGCACGACCGCCTGCTCGTGCCGGCGGTGCGCGCCGATCACCTCGGTGCGCTCGTTCGCGCCGAGCCCGGCGAGCTCGTGCGCGAGCGCCGCGGTCTCGGGCTGGTCCGCCCACAGATGGACGACGACGTGGTGACCGAGCGGCTTGCTCTGCCCGAGCTCGGCCATCGCCTTGCTCGCGAACTTGTTCGGCGCGATGAAGCCGATCACCCACTGCACGTCCTTGCCGTCGTCGTCCTTCTCGAGGCGATCGAGCGCGTCGCGCGGATTGCCCGGGCGATCCCACTCCTTGATGTCGTCGACCGCCAGCTTCGCGCCGACGAGCGGCACGAGCAGCTGGCTCGCGGCGTCGACGTAGTCGCCGAGCTCTTCCTTCCATCGCGGGCGCTGGCGCACGTCGGCATCGGCCCACACGCGGACGTGGATCGTGCGTGCGTCGCCTTCCTTCGGATGATCGGCCGCGAGCGTGGCGGGCAAGTGCGCGGCGAGGTCCTTCACCGCCGGCTGCTTCGTGCCGCCGCCGTGCGGCGAGCTGCCGCCGCATGCCACGATCAGCACGAGCAAGGCGCGACGCATGGACGTAGTGCTAGCATGGCTCGCGCGCATGGATCTCCTGCTGCTCGACGAGCGCATCCGCGGCGACGGGAGCGTCGCGCGCAGCTGGGCGCGACGCGACGGCATGCGAATCGAGCTGAGCGACGATGACGGAACGCGCGGCGCGCTTTCGATCGCCGCGCTCGATCGCGTGATGTGCCGCTACGGTCGACCGCTCGAGGACGGCGTCGTGCCCGATGGCGACGCGCTCGAGCTCGGCGATGGCCGCCGGCTGTCGCGCCTGCGCTACCACGCCGCGGTCGACGCGAGCGCCCGCGACTATCTCGTTTGGGAGCGGCCCGGCGAGGCGCCGCTCGGCGTGCTCGCGACTCACGCGACCGCGGCGCTGCGCTACCTCGTTGCCCGATTGTCTGACAACGATCCGGTGGAGAGCTGACGCCGGATCGAGTCATTCAAGTCAGTTGAAAGGTCGGACCAGCTCGTGCAGAGACGGCCGGCCATGATGATGAAGACGTTCACCGCGGTTCTGATCGTGAGCGCGCTCGCGCGGGTTGCGGCCGCCGACGACGGCCCGCCCGGGCTGCAGCCCGACCCGCAGAAGGATCGCACGACCGCGTTCGAGCTCTCGATCGGCGGCACTGCCGCGTCGCTGGCGGTCGTCGGCCTCGGCGCGTCGAGCCAGAGTGGCGGGGTCGAGCTCGCAGGTCTCGCCAGCCTGCTCGTCACGCCGTCACTCGGCGAGTGGTACGCGGGACAGCCGTTCACGCTCGGCATGGGCGTGCGGGCCGCGTCGACGGCGGCGTTCATCGTCGGGATCTCCACCGCGATCCGATGCGACGGCGAGCAGTCGAGTGGGTGCGGGCTCGGCGCGCTGTGGGTCGCCGGCGCGATCGGCTACGGGGCGGGCATCCTGATCGACGTCGCCGGTGCCGGCCACGCCGTCGACAGGTTCAATGCCGCACATCGGCTCCAGTTCGCGCCGACCGTGATGGCGACACCGTCGGGATCGGTCATGGGAATGGGCGTCGGTGGCAGGTTCTGATCCGGGGTCCCTCAGGAATCTGAGGCTGGATCCACCTCGCGGTGCCACGTTTGGCTATATGAACGGGACTTAGCGAGCCGATATCCATGACTTGGGCGTGGCACGCGGGGTGCTATTCCACACGTGCATGCGGTGCTGGCTGATCCTCGTTCTCGCGACGGTTACGTCCGTCGCGCGGGCGCAGTCTGCCCCGGATACCGACCGCGCGATCGCGGCCTCGGTTGCCTCCGACCAGCGCGTGCAGATGCTCGCCGCTCAGCGCGCGAAGCTCGACGGTCGCTATCAGGCCGAGCTCGCGGCGGTCGAGCAGCTGAAGAAGGAAAAGCCGTCGTGGCGGCGCGATCGCGAGCTGCGCCAGAACCTCGCCGACGCGAGTGACACCGCCGGCCAGCTGCAGCAGCTCGACAAGCAGCTCGCCGCCGCGAAGGACGGTGCCGCGAACGCGCATCGCGCCGCGGTCGCCGCGATCGACGCCGAGCTGCCCGCCGCGCCGGATGCGCGCGCGCAGGTACTGAAGCAGCGGCGCGCGCAGCTCGCGCCCGCCGCGCGCGCGCCGTCGAAGATCAACCTGCCGTCGACCGAGGTCGATCCGCTCGCCGATGCCGACGAGCTCGACCAGCAAGCCGCGCAGATCAAGAAGGCCGAGCAGGAGCTCGCGCACGAGGCGTCCGCGCTCGACGATCAGGCCAAGGAGCTCGCCGCCAACGCCGAGCTCCAGCGCCAGCATCAGCGCTCGAACGAGCTCGCGATGCGCGACGACGACTCGCCGCACCTCACGGCGCAGCACACCACCGGAGACACGACCGCGACCGCGCCGACGACCGGGGGGACGGGCGCCGGCAGCGGCGCCGCGCCCGGCGATCACACCGGCACCACGAACGGCGGCGAGCAGTTCGGCGGCGGCACCACCGACCGCGGCCCGAGCACCGCGGTCGAATCGGAGGCGACGATCGTCCTCGGCGACGTGATCGATCACGCGACGATCGACGGCCTCGCGCGCGCCTCGCGATCCGGCGATCCGGCGCAGCGCGCCGACGCCGCGCGCAAGACCGCCGCGGCCGTGCGCGCGCGCCTCGACCAGCTCAAGCGGCAGCGCGCGCTCGTCGAGCAGCGCGCGAAGCAGCTACGGAAGTAAGAGCAGAATTACCGCCAAGGCGCCGGGGACGCCAAGACGCCAGAGGAGCAAGGAACTGTTCTGCTGGCGCCTTGGCGTCCCTGGCGCCTTGGCGGTAGCTGTTTTCTACCGCGTCCAGCGCACGCCGGCGCCGAGGACGACGGCGCTGCCGCCGTAGGTGGCCGGCATCGTGTCGACGCTCGTGGTCGCGCGCGCGAGGATCCACATGCGCTCGGCGAACGCGTCGGCGCTCCACGCGGCCGCGAGCCGCCAGCTCGCGCCGACCGTCAGACCGAGGCGATCGCCATCGGGCGCGGCCGGCACGAGGTGCTCGGCCGGCACCGGCGTCGGATCGTAGTACGCGCCGGCGCGCGCGACGAGCTTGCCCGCGCGCCACTCGGCGCCGGCGCGCGCGGCGAACGTGTCGTGCCAGTCGTTGGTCTGGACGGCCGACGGCGTCTGCGCGTCGGCGAACGTGATCGTCGTCGCCGGATCCTCGCTCCAGCGCGTGTACGCGAGATCGCCGAGCACGGCGAGCGCGCCGCGCTGCCAGCGCGCGCCGAGCACGAGCTGATCGGGCATCGTCATGTGCGTGTACGCCTGCTGGTCGGGCGTCTCGTCGGCGAACGCGTCGGGGGCGGTGAACGCGGCCGGCCCGGAAAACGAGATCGACGTGCGCGAGCGATACGCGAGCGCGATGCCGAGATCGGCGCGCGGCTTGTAGAACGCCGACGCATCGGCGCCGATGCCGATGCCCGACAGCGACATCCGCACGTCGCCGGTCGTGTCGACGAAGTCGAGGCCGCGATCGAGGTCGAGCCGGCCGAAGTCGACGTGCATGCCGGCGGCGACGCGCAGCGCGCCGAAGCTCCACGCCGCGAACGGCGCGACGCGTACATCTTGCAGCTGCGTCTGCACCGCCTGGCTCGCGCCCGGCCACATCGCCGGCCACGTCACGCCGCCGCCGAACGGCACGCCGACCGCGACGCCCGCCGCCCATCGGCCCTGCGCGAAGCTCGCGTCGAGATGCGGCGGCGTCGACCAGCTCGGCGCGCTCGTCGTCGTCCCCTGCGCGCTGCTCGATTCGATCGACGGCCGCGCCGCGACCACCGACAGCCCGACCCGCCAGCCGCCGTCGTCGGCGAGCGCCGCCGGATCATGCCACGCCGCGCCCGGATCATCCTCGCGCGCCGCGCCGGCGCCGCCGGTCGCGGCCGACACCGCGTTCTGCTCGGCGACCTCGAGCCCTCCGGCGTGCGCCGCCGGCGCGGCGAGCACGAGTGCGATCGCGATCTTCACGGCTGCCCCGCCAGGAACGACGCCAGATCCGCCGTCCCGGTCCAGTACGCGGGCTCGGCCGGAATGACGAGAAACCCGTGCTCGCCGAGGTAGTCCTTGCTCGGCGCGCCGGTGACCTGCTCGAGCAGCTCGGTGTTGGCCGCCGGGATGATCTCGTCGAGCAGCGCGCGCTGGATCAAGAGCACGCGGTTGCCGGTGATCGGCCCGAGGTGCTGCGGATCGACCGCGTCCATGAACCAGTGCGCGACGACGAGGAAGCGCTGGCCGTCGAAGCTCGCACGATCGATGTTCTGGCGCTGGAAGAACGCGCTCATCTGCGCCGAGAAGAACGTCGAGTTGTCGAACATCGGCACCAGGCCGGCGCCCGGCACGTTGAGCACGGCGCGCGGCACGTCGGGCGCCGTGCCGAGGAACAGCGCACCCATGATGCCGCCGAGCGACTGCCCCGCGTAGTAGATGCGCGTCGGATCGATCGCGTGGCCGATCGCGGCCTGCCACGCGCCGAGGCGCAGCGAGCGATCGAGCGCGCCGAGATCGACGAGCGCCTGACCGAAGTGGTCCTTGCTGTTCGCGATGTGATCGAGCTCGAGAAACACCGCGCCGGAGGCGACCGGCGTCGAGATCACGCCCCAGGTCGCGAGCGCGTTGCCGTTGCCGTTGCCGTCGACGCAGCGGCCCTGCGCGTTGCAGGTCGTGCCGGCCTGGCACGGGTTCAGCGACACCAGGCTGCCGTCGAGCGGATCGACGACCGACACCGGCCCGCCGGTCGCGCAGTACGTGCGCTCGCCGTGGTACGGGAAATCGATCGAGATCGACGCGAAGCCCTGCGCGGCGAGCGCGTCGCCGATCGCGAGCACGAACCGGCGCTCGCACACCAGGCCGTGACCGAAGATCACGACCGGCATCGGCGACGCCGCGTTCTTCGGGATCGTCATCGCGAAGTGGACGTCCTGCATGTCGTAGCCGCCGTCGTCGCGCCACGCG
The DNA here is from genome assembly GCA_035500135.1 of Kofleriaceae bacterium. Classification (GTDB taxonomy): domain Bacteria; phylum Myxococcota_A; class Polyangia; order Haliangiales; family Haliangiaceae; genus JABFXX01. Next base: position 18,451 of record DATJXL010000356.1, on the reverse strand, counting down.
CGCGTCGTCGGATCGAGGAAGAACGGCGAGCTGATCGTGCCGTAGTAGACGTCGCTGACGTTCAAGACCGAGCCGATGCCGAACGGGAAGTCGGCGAGCGCCTGCGCCGGCGTGAGGTGCTGGATGTTCGCGGGATCGGCGGGCGCCGACAGCGTCGCCGCGGTCTGGCGCAAGGTCGCGAGCGGCGCGGCGACCGACATCGTCGTGAACGGCCACGCCGCGAGCAGGTTGCTGCGCCCAAGCGCGTCGAGCGTGCCGGCGAGCTCGGTGCGCGAGATCTCGAGCCGGCGCGCGTCGGCGTCTGTGACCGCCGAGATCTGGCTCGTGCCGCTGCCGTCGACGAGCGGCGCGTGCGCGCGCAGGAAGTGGCCGATCGGCATCAGCGCCGGCAGCGCGCCGGTCGCGTCGCGGACGTCGGTCGTGATCGCGAGCGCGTACGTCGTGCGCTCGGCGAGCCGGCCCGCGGTCGGCGTGACCTCGAGGTGCGTCTGGTCGGGCAACAGCGCGACCGTCGCCGGCACGAGCACCGGCCCGGTCGGCGTGACCTGGTAGAGCTGCACGCTGCTCGCGGTCAAGGTCGACGCGTCCATCGCCGTCGTGAACTCGAACAGCTGGCTGCCCGACAGCGACATGCCGTCGAAGTCGGCCAGGCGCGTCTTCGCCTCGGCCTCGAGCGGTGTGTCCCACGGCACGGCCGGCGCGCTGACGTGCCCGGTCGCCGGATCGATCATCAGATCGATCGGCAGCGGCAGGCGCTGCGACGGCTGGTCCATCGCGAGCTCGGTGTGCGCGGTGACCGTGAAGTCCCACAGCGCGGCGACCTCGTCGCGCGCGATGCCGTTCTGCTCGAAGAACGCGAACATCGGCGCGTAGTCCTCGCGGATCTGCTCGAGCTGGTGGGCCTCCGCCATGCGCTGCTCGTGGGTCGCGCCCGGAAACGCGTACTCGTGGGCGGGCGTGTCGAGCGGCTCGGTGAGCCGCAGGAAGTAGAACGCGGCGTCGCACGTGAGCGGCTCGCCCGACGCGCCGGTCACGCCGCCGGCGCCGCCGCGCACCATCGCGACGTAGCGCTCGCCGCGCTGCCAGCCGGCCTCCGGCGGATCGATCTGCAGCTGCTTGCCGTCGGCCGACAGCTCGAACCGCACGTCGGTCACTTGCTCGGGCACCGCGACGCTTCCGCCCCAGTGCCAGACCTGCACGGTGCCGGCGCCGACCGTCGTCAGATCGATCGCGCGCGTGAACTGCACGGTCGCCGACATCAGGCTCGACCAGCCGTCGAGCGTCTCGAGGAACGTGTAGAACTCGTTCTCGGCCGGCGTGAGCTGCGCGAGATCGGCCGGCGTGTGGATCGGCAATAGCAGGTGATCGTGCGCCGCGTCGCGCAGGATGTCGCTCGGCATCGGGATCACGCGCGCGGTCGGATCGAATCGCGCCTGCACGACATCGGGCGGCGGTTTCAGCGCGACATCGGTACAGCCGGTCGTGACGAGCCATGTTGCAACGGCAGCAAGCGTGCGCACAGTACCCCTCCTCGAAGACGGCGCGAACATGCCACATGTCCGGTCGTGAGTCATTATTGACGGATGACTCATCGTCGTGAGAGCGTCTCACTAGCGATGGACCACCCTCGAGTCACTCCGCTGTCGCGTGCGCTCGAGGCCGAGGACCGGCCGAGGAAGATCGCCCCGCTCGACGTGTTCCGGCTCGCGCGCAAGAAGTGGCTCGCCGGCGAGCGCCTCGACATCGGCAAGCTCGCGGCAGAGCTCGGGATCGGTCGCGCGACCGTGTTCCGCTGGGTCGGCTCGCGCGAGGACCTGTACGGCGAGATCACCTCGGCGCTGTTCATGAAGGTGCTCGAGCGCGCGCAGAGCCAGGCGCGCGGGTCCGGAGTCGAACGCCTGGTCGACACGCTCGAGCACCTCTTGCACGCGCTCGCCTCGGCCGCGCCGCTGCGCCGGTTCGTCGCCGAGGATCCGGAGTTCGCGCTGCGCGTCCTGACGTCGCGCGCGAGCCCGGTGCAGTACCGCTGCGTCGCGGCCGTGCGCGAGCTGATCTGGGAGCTCGTGCCCGAGCCGGCGCTGCCCGCCGAGGAGCTCGCCTACCTGGTCGTGCGCATCACCGAGTCGTTCCTGTACCGCGACGTGATCACCGGCGACGAGGCCGACATCGAGGCCGCGATCCGGGCGATTCGCATCTTGCTCACGGCCGTGCCGGAGAAGAAGAAGCGCCGTTAGCGCGTATAGACCACCCCGAGCGTGTACAGCTCGCGGTGAAACTCGACATCCATGCTCGTCGTGCCGAGGTTGCGCCAGATCGCGGCGCGCGCCTCGATCGCGAGGTCGGGCGTGACCTTGCGCGCGAGCCGGGCCTGGAGCGAGCTGCGGTTCTCGTCCTCGATGTTCGCGAAGTCCTGGTGGACGACGTCGGTGCCGACGACGAGCCCGTCGAGGTACTTGTCGATCTCGAGGATGCCGAGCAACGTGCCGTACAAACCGCCCGGCAGCTCGCTCGTCACCGACGCGTACGCGCGATGGCGCACGAGCGATTCGCCGAAGCTGTTCGAGTCGATCACGTAGAGCTGGTAGCCCGCGGTCACGATCTGGCGTCCCGACCACGTCGCCTCGACCGCGGCGCGCTGGTAGCGATCGAAGCGCGCGAGGCTGGTCGGCGCGAAGCAGTTCGGGCTGGCCTCGGCGCCGCTCGGGCAGGTCGTGACGTACGCGGCGCCGTCGTACGAGCGCGCCTCGAAGCCGAACATCGCCGCGACATCGAGGCTGCGCGTGCGCTCGGGCGAGTGCCACAGCACGAAGTCGAACCGCGCGTTCGCGACCGGGCCGGTCCAGTCGTAGTCGTGGGTCGGCACCGGCTTGTACACGAACGAACGCCAGCCGATCGCGAGCAGCATGCGACGGTCGTCGCCGTCGTGCGCGGCGAGCAGGACGTCGCCGCCGACGTTCCAGAACGTGCGATCGCCGACCGCGTCCGACAGCGGGATCGCGTCGGCGGCGGTGAGGCCGGCGCCGAGCGACACCGGCCGCTCACCGAGCGGATGCAGCCAGCGCACGTCGCCCGCGACCAGCGTGACGTTCTCGATCGGCACGTCGCCGTCGGCGTCGATCCGCGTCAGATCGGACAGCGTCAGCGTGTAGCCGCCGCCCGCGAGGCGATCGCGGCCATCGACGCGCGCGCCGAACCGCAGCATCGGCGCCGCGACCGGCGTGTCGGGCAGCCCCGGCCCGGTCTCGACGCGCTCGACGTTGGTGTCCTCCTCGGCCCCGGCCTCGCCGGTCACGGTCCAGGTTCCCGGGCCGGCCCGCACACTTGGCGCGATCGCGGTCGCCAGCGCGGCGACCGCCAGCCGACGCCCCGGTCGGTTCCGGCCCATGGCGCATCGTAGCGGCATATGATGACAAGATGGTGCGCGCCCGGCTCGTCATCGCGCTGTCGGCGGCCGCGTGCGGCCACCTGCAGTTCGACTCGACGGGGCGACCGGCCGCGGATGGCTCGGCGGCGACGACCGGCGATGCGGCGCCACCCGACGCATCGACCGCGCCACCGCTCGTGTTCCAGCAGACCACCGGGAAATTCCGCACGCACAACGGCACGAGCGCGACGTCGAGCCCGTTCTCGGTGAGCCCGACGGTCGGCAATCGCATCGTCGTGCTCGCGTGGACGTTCGCGGACAGCGGCACCATGACCGACGCGATCACCGCGAGCGACAGCTCCGGGAACACGTACGGTGATGCGGTGCAGACCTCGAGCGGCGGCACGAGCCCGTTCGTCGCAGCGATCCTGACCGCGCCGATCGGAGCGTCGGCGAGCGATCTCCAGGTCACCGTCGCGTTCCCCGACGCGCAATCGCAGATCGTCGCGGTCGCGATGGAGTACTCCGGCGCGGGCACGCTCGATCAGATCGGAGTCGCGAGCGGCGGCGCCGGCATGCCGACGGTGTCGACCACCGGCGCGACGACCGCAGCGCACGAGACCGTGTTCGCGGTCGTCAACGTCAACCTGCCGAACGAGGTGTACACGTCGATCGCGCCGGGCGGATCGTTCGTCGATCGCGTCGAGGAGGACAACACCGCGTTCATGGAGCAGGCGGGCGAAGGCGCCGAGGCCGCCGTCGCCACAGTCGGCGTGCAGAGCTGCACGTGGACGACGGCACCGGATCCGACGACGGATTGGGACGCGGTGATCGCGACATTTCGCTAGCTGTCTGCGCGTGCGGAACGTGGTAGGGCAGGGCATGCGTGTTCTCGCCGTGATGTTGCTCGCGCTCGGCTGCAAGGGCGACCCCGTGAAGTGCGAGCAGGCGTGCCGCAACTACGCGCAGCTCGTGTACTGGAAGAAGGCCGATGCCGAGATCGCGGCCGCGCCGGCCGATCAACGCGACGATCTGCGCAAGCAGAAGCTCGCGAAGTTCACGGCCGATCTCGAAGCCGGCGTCGATCTGTGCACCTCGAAGTGCATCTCGGCGAGCAACGACACGCAGACCAAGTGCCTGATCGAGGCGAAGACCTCCGACCAGGCGGTCGATTGCACGAAGGAGTAGCGCGTGTACCTGATGGTCGACATCGAGGCCGACGGCCCGATCCCCGGCGACTACTCGATGATCAGTCTCGGCGCGGTCGTGGTCGAGCCCGCGCTCGATCGCGTGTTCTCGGCGCGGCTGCGTCCGATCAGCGAGCGCTGGATCCCGGAGGCGCTCGCGGTGAGCGGTCACTCGCGGCAGGACACGCTCGCGTTCGCCGATCCGCGCGAGGAGATGCAGCGCTTCGCGGACTGGCTGCGCACGCTCGGCCCGGGCAAACCGCCCGTGTTCGTCGCCGACAACAATGGGTTCGACTGGATGTTCGTGTGCTGGTACTTCCATCACTTTCTCGGCGCGTGCCCGCTCGGCCACAGCTCGCAGAACCTCGGCTCGCTGTACAAGGGGCTCGTCAAGGATGCGCGCGCGTCGTTCAAGCACCTGCGCAAGACCACCCACACGCACGATCCGGTCGACGACGCGCGCGGCAACGCCGAGGCGATGCTACAGCTGCAGCAGCTCGGGCTCGCGATTCGCTGGGACTGATGCGATTCTAGGCGGGTGAGGCTCGCGCGCCGGATCGTGCTCGCATCAGTCGCGGCGTGGGCGCTCGGGGCGTGCATCGACGACTCGCTGCCGCGCTGCGGCGAGCTGGCGTGCCCGGACGGCCAGGTGTGCACGCGCGGCGGCTGCGCGATGCCGGGCGACGTCGCCGCGTGCGCCGGCCAGGACGAGGGCGCGTCGTGCCACGCGACGAACGGCGGCACCGGCACGTGCGAGGGCGGGGCATGCCGCACCGGCCTGTGCGGGAACGGCGCGATCGACGTCGGCGAGGTGTGCGACGGCTCGGCCGGCGTCGATCCGACGATGGGGCAGACGTGCAGCCCCGACTGCAAGAGCATCTACCAGTGCGGCAACGGCGTGGTCGATCCCGGGGAGCAGTGCGACGACGGCAATCAGAACCCGTCGGACGGCTGCGATGCGTGCAGGGCGACGACCTGGCTCGCGAGCACCGCGGTCGGCACCGCGACGAGCGCGACCGGCTCCGCGCTCGCGAACCCCGATGGCATCGCGGTCGACAGCACCGGCCGGGTCTACATCGCCGACACCGACAACCACCGCATCGTGCGCGTCGAGCTCGACGGCAGCATCACCGGCGTCGCGGGGACCGGCGTCGCGGGCTTCGCGGGCGATGGCGGGCCGGCGACCAGCGCGCAGCTCGCGTCGCCCGGCGCGGTCGCGCTCGACGGCATCGGCCGCGTGTTCATCGCCGACACCGGCAACCAGCGGATCCGCGAGATCGACGTCGACGGCACGATCACGACGGTCGCCGGCGATGGCAACCAGGGCTTCGCGGGCGACGGCCTGCCCGCGATCTTCGCGCAGCTCGACGATCCGCGCGGCGTCGCGGTCGACGGCCTCGGCCGCGTGGTCGTCGCCGACACCGACAACAACCGCGTGCGCGAGATCGAGGTCGACGGCACGATCGCGACGATCGCCGGCACCGGCGCCGCCGATTATGCCGGCGACGGCAGCGCCGCGGTCGACGCCGACCTGTCGAGCCCGTACGGCGTCGCGATCGACGCGACCGGCGCGGTCCTCGTCGCCGACACCGGCAACGCGGTCGTGCGCCGCATCGACGATCGCGGCAACATCGCGACGATCGCCGGCACCGGTCAGTTCGGCGATGGCGGCGATGGCAGCGCGGCCACCGGGGCGCAGCTGTCGACGCCGATCGGGATCGCGGCCGACGGCACCGGCAACATCTACATCGCCGACGCGCTCGACGAGCGCGTGCGCCGCGTCGACGCCGCGGGCACGATCGACACGTTCGCCGGCAACGGCAGCGCGGGGTTCGCCGGCGACGGCGGCGCCGCGACCGCCGCCGAGCTCGCGAATCCGTTCGGCGTCGCGGTCGACGCGCAGGGCGTGGTCTCGATCGCGGACACCACGAACCAGCGCGTGCGCCGCGTCGCGGCCGACGGCACGATCGCGACGACGGCCGGCAACGGCACGCTCGGCTTCGGCGTCGAGGGCGGCGCCGCGACGAGCGCGCAGGTCGGCGCGCCGTGGGGCGTGGCGGTCGACGCGATGGGGCGCATCTACATCGCCGACAACACGAGCCAGCGCATCCGCCGCGTCGAGCTCGACGGCACGATCTCGACGGTCGCCGGCACCGGCCTCTCGGGTTACAGCGGCGACGGTGGGCCGGCGACCGCGGCGCAGCTGAACGGCGCGCTCGGCGTCGCGCTCGACGCGGCCGGGCGCGTCTACATCGTCGACACCAACAACCACGCGGTCCGCCGCGTCGACCTCGACGGCACGATCACGACGATCGCCGGCACGGGCCATCCCGGCTTCTCGGGCGACAACGGCCCGGCGACGAGCGCGCAGCTCTACGACCCGCTCGGCGTCGCGGTCGACACCGCGGGCAACGTCTACATCGCCGACACCTACAACCGGCGCATCCGCCGCGTCGATACGAGCGGCACGATCACGACGATCGCGGGCAACGACACGGCAGGCTACGGCGGCGACGGTGGCCCCGCGATCGCCGCGACGCTGACGTTCCCGTCCGGCATCGTGATCGACGGCCAGGGCGGCATCGTGCTGTCGGATGGGAACAACAACCGCGTGCGCCGCATCGACAGCTCGGGGTACATCAACACGATCGCGGGCACCGGCATCGCCGGCTACAATGGCGACGGCATCGCCGCGACGACCGCGGAGCTGTCGACGCCGTACGGCGTCGCGGTCGACGGCAGCGGACGCGTCCTGATCGCGGACTGCATCAACCAGCGCGTCCGGCGCATCGATGGCTCCGGGACGATCACCACGATCGCGGGCACCGGCGTCGCCGGTTCGAGCGGCGACGCCGCGCCGGCGTCGGCCGCGACGTTCGGCCGGCCGATCGGCGTCGCGGTCGGCGGCGACGCCGCGATCTTCATCGCCGACAAGGACAACAACCGGATCCGCCGCATCGATCCGGCGACGGGAATCATCACGACCGTCGCCGGGCAGATCGATCCGGTCGACATCGGGCCGGTCGCATCGGCTCGGCTCGTCGATCCGCAGGCGGTCGCGGTCGCGCCCGGGCTCGCGGTCTCGGCCGGTGGAAGCTCGGGCACGGTCGAGGCGATCGCGAACGGTCGCGTCGAGGTCGTCGCCGGCCGCTACCCGCAGACCATCGCGACCGCTGCGCTCGCGCGGTTCCGCACGTCGGCGTTCGGCACGGTCGGCGGCGTCGCGGTCGATCCCGCGATCGGCGCGATCTTCATCACCGAGACGACCGCGAACCGGATCCACGTGATCACGCAAGTCGATCCGAGCGACCCGACGACGTGGACGATCTCCGCGCTCGCGAACGTCACCGGCGCGCCCGGCTTCGGCGACGGCGACGCGGCCACCGCGATGTTCCGCGCGCCGACCGGCCTCTACCTCGACGCCGCCGCGAACACGCTCTACATCGCCGACACCGGTAACCACGCGATCCGCGCGCTCGATCTCGGCACGAACCTGGTGACGACGGTCGTCAACACCAGCCACGCGCTCGGTTTCGGCGGCGACGGCGGACCGGCCGCGGCCGCGCTCCTGTTCGAGCCGACCGCGCTCGCGCGCTGCCCGAACGGCGACCTGTTCATCGCCGACACCGGCAACAACCGGATCCGCCGCGTCACCGCCGACCTGACGATCACGACCGTGCTCGGCGACGGCGTGCCTGCGTCGTCGGGTGAGGGCGCGCCGGCGCGCACGTTCCCGGTCGACTCGCCGCACGGCCTGGCGTGCGACGACTTCGGTAACCTGTTCGTGTCCTCGACCACGACCCTGCGCCTGCTCCCCGCCTCGGACGCGCACGTGGTCGACGGCAGCGGCGCGGTCCAGACGATCTACGGCAGCCCGCCGCGCACGACGTTCCCGGCCGAGGTCACGAGCTGCCTGACCGGCGCGCTCGTCGTGAGCTCGACCACGATCCAGGTCGCCGATGCGTGCACGGGTTTGCTCGTGCAGCTCGATCGCACCCAATCGCAATAAACACGAAGGGCCTCGATCTCTCGATCGAGGCCCTCGCGTACCTCTTCAGCCCGAGGCTTGAAGCCTGAGGCCTGAAGCCTTGCTCAGAAGTCCATCCCGCCCATTCCACCCATGCCACCACCGCCGCCGCCCGGAGCCGGCGCCGGCGCGTCCTTCTTCGGACGCTCCGCGATCATCGCCTCGGTCGTGAGCAACAGCGCCGCGACCGACGCCGCGTTCTGCAGCGCGGTGCGCACGACCTTGGTCGGGTCGATCACGCCGGCCTTGACGAGGTCACCGTACTCCAGCGTCTGCGCGTTGAAGCCGAAGCCGTCCTTGCCGTCCTTGACCTTGCTGACGACGATCGAGCCGTCGACGCCCGCGTTGTTCGCGATCTGGCGCAGCGGCTCCTCGATCGCGCGGCGAACGATCGAAACGCCGAACTGCTGCTCCTCGGAGAGCTTGATCTTCTCGAGCGATTTCTGCGCGCGGATCAGCGCCACGCCGCCGCCGGGCACCACGCCCTCTTCGACGGCCGCGCGGGTCGCGTGCATCGCGTCTTCCACGCGCGCCTTCTTCTCCTTCATCTCGACCTCGGTCGCCGCGCCGACGCGGATCACCGCGACGCCGCCGACGAGCTTGGCGAGCCGCTCCTGCAGCTTCTCGCGATCGTAGTCGCTCGTGGTCTCCTCGACCTGAGCGCGGATCTGCTTCACGCGCGCCTCGATGTCGGCCTTCTTGCCCGAGCCATCGACGATCGTCGTGTTGTCCTTGTCGACCGTGATGCGCTTCGCGCTGCCGAGGTCGGCGAGCGTGAGGTTGTCGAGCTTGAGGCCGAGATCCTCGGTGACCGCCTGGCCGCCGGTGAGCGTCGCGATGTCCTTCAGCATCTCCTTGCGGCGATCGCCGAAGCCGGGCGCCTTGACCGCGCACACGTGGAGCGTGCCGCGCAGCTTGTTGACGACGAGCGTCGCGAGCGCCTCGCCATCGACGTCCTCGGCGATGATGAGCAGCGGCTTGCCCTGCTTCGCGACCTGCTCGAGCACGGGCAGGAGCTCCTTCATGTTCGAGATCTTCTTCTCGTGCGTGAGGATGTACGCGTCGGTGAGCACCACTTCCATGCGCTCGGTGTCGGTGACGAAGTACGGCGACAGGTAACCGCGATCGAACTGCATGCCCTCGACGACGTCGAGCTCGCTCGACAGCGTCTTGGCCTCTTCGACCGTGATCACGCCTTCCTTGCCGACCTTCTTCATCGCCTCGGCGATCATGTTGCCGATCTCGGTGTCGCCATTCGCGCTGATCGTGCCGACCTGCGCGATGTCGTCCTTGCCCTTGGTCGGCGTCGACAGCTTCTTCAAGTCCTCGATGATCGCGTTCACCGCGGTATCGATGCCGCGCTTGAGCTCCATCGGGTTGTGGCCGGCGGCCACGAGCTTGGAGCCCTCGCGGTAGATCGACTGCGCGAGCACGGTCGCGGTGGTGGTGCCGTCGCCGGCGTTATCGGAGGTCTTCGAAGCGACCTCCTTGACCATCTGCGCGCCCATGTTCTCGAACTTGTTCTCGAGCTCGATCTCCTTGGCGACGGTGACGCCGTCCTTGGTGACCGTGGGAGCGCCCCACGACTTCTCGATCACGACGTTACGGCCGCGGGGGCCGAGCGTGACCTTGACGGCGTTGGCGAGCGTATCGACGCCCGTCTGCACGCGGCTCCGAGCCTTCTCGTCGAAAATGATGTCTTTGGCAGCCATGTGACTTCTCCTTAACCCTTGATGCTCGCGTCTTCGATCACGCCGAGGACTTCGTCCTCGCGCACGATCACGTGCTCCACGCCGTCGACCTTGATCTCGGTCCCGGCGTACTTGCCGAACAGGATGCGGTCGCCCGCCTTCACGTCGAGCTTGACGATCGTGCCGTCCTCGAGCCGCTTGCCCGAGCCGACAGCGATGACCTTGCCCTCGAGCGGGCGCTCCTTGGCGGAGTCGGGGATGATGATGCCGCCGCGGGTCTTCTCGACCTCTTCGACGCGACGAATCAGGATGCGGTCTCCGAGCGGACGAACGTTCATGAGGTCTTCTCCTACGTGAAATCGTATTTTGTTAGCACTCACCGAGGCCGACTGCTAACGGGCCTGTTCGTAAGGCGCCCGCGGCCTACGCGCAAGGGGCTACCGTCGCGATTTTGCTCGCAAGTCCTGCGCGATTTCTGAAAGTGTTTCAAAGACACGAACATGGCCGGGAGCAGGCCCCGCGGGAGCTGTGCCAACCGCGGAGAATCCGTCGGGATCTTGCGCTTCGCTTCACCCCCGTGAAAATCGAATCATGGACGTCACGTTGGCTGCTTCGCTGGACGAGTTCTTCCACGAGGTGGTGACCGACGCGCTCGAGACCGTCGAGGTCGAGGCCTCCGAGCCGGCGAGCTGGTACCTGGTGGGCCTGCTGGGCGAGATGACCCGCGCGCGGATCACGGACGAGCCGCTCGGCGTCAAGCTCGCGCAGGCCGGCGGCGAGCCGGGCGAGCGGGTGCGGACGCTCAAGCAGGTCGGCGACACCTCCTTATATGTGGCGGGCTTCTTCGCGGAGTCGCTGTCGCGCTCGCTGGTCGACGTCGACTACTACGTCGGGCTCGGCCAGAGCGCGTACGGCCAGCTCGCGCGGAGCCTGGGCGCCGCGCGCAACCTGACCGAGGTCTACGAGGAGCTCGCGGACAAGTTCCCGCGCTTCGTCGACGTGCTCGCCGAGGTGCGCAAGCGCACGGACTTTGCGAGCGCCGACATCGGCAAGCTGTACGAGATCTGGCTGCGCACGCGCGACGAGTGGGTCGAGAAGAAGCTGCGGGCGGCCGGCGTCCTGGTCGAGCCCGACAACGACAACAAGGTCATCCAGTAATGCGCACGCTGGCCCGCGTACAGCGAGGCCTCGAGACGCTGTACCGCATCGACACCGGCGTCGCGGTCGACGACTTCATGATCGATGAAGCGGCGCGCGACGCGCTGGTCGGGTCGCGCCGGCCGCGCGAGCAGCTGCTCGCGATCGAGGATCGCGGCGAGATGGCGCTCGCGCTGTACGTCGATCCGGCGGCGCTCGCGAAGCTCGATGCCGGCACGCACGAGCTCGGCGACTTCTTGCTCGCGGTCGAAGGCGTCAGTCACTTCATCTATGCGATCGTGTGCGCGCGGGCCGATCGCGCGCTGAGCCAGCTCGAGCTCGAGCTGCAGGCCGAGGTCGACAAGTACGTGACGTGCCTGTTGCGCGGCGAGCCCGCGCGCGACGCATCGCGCGCGTGGCGCGAGCGCCTGTTCGGCGACGCCGAGTACGAGCCGGATCTCGACGGCGACGAGCGCGACCGCTACCGCGCCGCCAACGACAACGCGAATCGCTACGCGGCCTGGCTCGAGGCCGAGTTCGTCGCGCCGCGCCGGATTCCCGAGATGCTCGGCGAGCTGCGGCGGTTCTACCGCGACGGCCTCGCCGCGAAGCTCGCGCGCATCGCGCGGGCGGCGTAGCGCTCGTCGCCCTAGTTGGCGTAGCCGCGATCGTGACGCTCGATCGCGAACCACTGCTGCACGACCTCGATCGCGATCGGATCGAGCGTGCCGCCGGGGTGCGGCGCCGGCGGATTGATCAGCAGGGCCTGTTCGGCGAACCCGTCCGTGTAGCCCTCGTAGGTCAGGACGTCGTACGCGCCGTCGGCCGGCAGACCGACGAACCCCGGCTTCGCCGGCAGCTCGAACGGGTCGTTAGACGAGACCTGGTGACAGCCCGCCGTGCTACCGCCGCACTGTTGCGATAGCACCGGATACGCGGTCTTCGCGAAGAAGGCCTCTCCGGTCTGCGGTGTCGCATCCGACGTGCAGCCGACCAGCACCACGCTCGCTAGCAAGACCCATTTCCCCATGACGATCACGGTAACACGTTGGGTTCGTGCAGCGGCGGTCCGTGCACGCCGCCGCCGCCGCCACCACGCACGCGATCCGCGTCATCCCAGCACGCGGTTATCGATCAGCCGCGTCGTGCCGACGAACGCGGCGAGCGCGAGCACGCACGGGCGCTCGCAGCGCGCGACCTCGGTGAGCTCGGTGGCGTCGCGCAGCTCGGCGTAGTCGATGCGGACGCGTGCGGCCTCGGCTTCCATCGGCGCGCGTGCCGCCGCGACGAGCGCGGCGGCCTCGCGCTCGCCGGCGCGAAATGCCGACTCGGCGGCGGCCAGGCCGCGCGATAGCGACAGCGCGGCGCGGCGATCGTCGGCCGACAGGTACGCGTTGCGCGACGACATGGCCAGACCGTCCGCTTCCCGGACGATCGGAACCGAAACGATCTCGATGCCGAGATCGAGGTCGCGCACCATGCGGCGGATGATCGCGAGCTGCTGGTAGTCCTTCTCGCCGAACACCGCGAGGTGCGGCTGGGTGACGTGGCACAGCTTCGTCACGATCGTCGCGACGCCCGCGAAGTGGCCGGGCCGGCGCGCGCCGCACAGCGGCTGCGAAAGCTCGCGCACCTCGACGAACGTCTGCGCGCCGGCGGGATACATCGCGCTCGCCTCGGGGCAGAACGCGAGATCGATCCCGCACGTGCGCGCCTTCGCGAGATCGCCGGCCTCGTCGCGCGGATACTTCGCGAGATCCTCGTTCGGTCCGAACTGCGTCGGGTTGACGAAGATCGTGAGGATCACGATGTCGGCGCGCGATCGCGCCGCACGCAACAGCGCGAGGTGCCCTTCGTGCAGCGCGCCCATCGTCGGCACGACCGCGATGCGCCGGCCGTCGCGCCGCAGATCCTCGGCGTGCATGCGCAGCGCGGCGGGGTCGCGGAAGATCTCGAAGGGCGGGCGGGTGTAGGTCACGCCGGCAGTCTAATCCTAGCAGCGCGTCATCGCCTGAAAGCACACCGGCATCTGGTTCATGAGCTGGAACAGCGCCGTCGCGTCGTCGGCCTTCGCGTTGCAGCTCATCTGGTCGATCGCCTCGAGGCAGCGCTTGCCCTGATCGCACGTCGGCGCCTGCTGCGGCGCCTGTTGCTGCAGCACGGTCATGCCTTCGCAGTACGTCGTGATGAAGTCGTTCGCGGTCCCGCACTGGTCGAGCCGCTTGCACAGGTGCGTCGCCATCGCGAACATGAAGCTGCCGCTCGACGGCAGCGCGAGCTGACCGAGCGAGCTGAGCCCGTTCGGGTCGCCCGGATCGTCGGTCGGCGGAGTGACCTGCGGCTGCGACCGCCGCGGATCGGGCGCCTGCGCGTGGGGCGGCGGCGTGCTCGGCGCGCTCGGCGCCCACGGATCGACCGGCTGCTCGTTCGGCATGCGATCGATCGCCGGCGGTGCGGTTGACTTCTCGACGTCGGGCGGCGCGCTTTGCGGCCACACCAGCAGCGCGACCGCGCCGACCAGGAGCAGCCCGGCGATCGCGATCACCGCGATCGGCCAGTGCCGCCACTTCGACGCGCGGGGCTCGGCGGCCGCGGCCTTGCGCGCCGCCGGGAGCGCGATCGCCGGCGCGTGGCCGTTCGCGCCTGGCTTGCCGTTCAGCGCGGGCAGCCGCGCTGCCGGTTCGAGGCGGGCGGCGCGCAGCTCGGCGAGATCCTGCTTGCAGTGCTTGCAGCGGCCCGCGATCGGATGAACGAGTCCGCCGCACAGCGGGCACGGCACGCGCGCATCCGCAGCCCGGGAAACGCGCGCCTCGGCCATCTCGCTCCATGCTGTCATCGGACGCGGCCTCCCGCAACGCACAACCGGCGCGCCGGGTGCGAAATTCCATACGCATTGCCAAAGCATGCGCGAGGCCCCACATTGCGGCGGTGGTACGAGTTGTCCCGCCGCGCGTGGCCGAGCACGAGGTCCACGTGCGCGGCCTCGACCCGCGGCACGACGGCGTACGTGTCGCGCAGCTCTCCGACATCCACGTCGGCAACCTGACCCCGCCGTCGCACGTGCGCGCGGCGATCGACGCCGCGAATGCCGCGAGCGCCGACCTGATCGTGATGACCGGCGACTACGTGTGCTGGCGCCGCCACGAGGTCGAGCAGGCGGGCGAGCAGCTCGCCGGCCTGCGCGCGCCGCGCGTACTCGCCGTGCTCGGCAACCACGACTACTTCGTGCACGGCTCCGGGGTCGCGAGCGCGCTCGAGCGCTCGGGCTACGAGGTGCTGCGCAACCGCACGACGGTCGCCGACGTGCGCGGCGCGCCGCTCGCGGTCGTCGGCGTCGACGATCCGGTCACGCGTCACGACGATCTCGACGCCGCGTTCGCGGGCGCGCCGCGGCGCGCGACCAAGCTCGTGCTGTGTCACGCGCCCGATCACGGCCCGGCGCTCGCCGCGCGCGGCGCCGACCTCGTGCTGTCGGGCCACACCCACGGCGGTCAGATCTACATCCGCGGCATCACCGACCGGATCATGAAGCGCGCCGGGCTGCGCTATCGCCGCGGCAAGTACGCGATGGACGATCGCTGCACGCTGTACGTCACGCCCGGCGTCGGGTTCTCGGGGGTCACGCGCCGCGTGGGCGAAGGCACCGACGCCGAGGTCGCGGTCCTGACGCTGCGCGCGGCGTGATGCCGGCGATCACTGCAGCGGCAGATCCGCCGCGACGAACCCGGCATCGCCGCTGATCGTCGGCGCGCCGAACGCGATGCCGGCGAGCGTCGGCATCGGCAGGTTCGCGAGCGCGGCGTTCGCCTGCACGCTGACCAGGCCCCACGCGCCGGTCACGATGCCCTGCACCTGGTCGTCGGTGAGCGGCCGCGACGCATTCGCGTCCTGATCGATCACGTCGGCGTACACGGTCGGCTGGCCGACGGTCAGCGCGAGCTTGCCCTGCGCCGGGCCGGCGACGAGCGTGGTCGTGAGCGACAGCGCGATGCGCTGGAGCTCGGCGCCCGAGCCGTCGCGCACGACGATCTCGGCGTCGCCGACCGCGAGCTGCAGCTGGCCATCGGACGTGGTCGTCACCATCGGCGGCAGATCGAGCGAGACGTCGAGCGTGGCGGCGTCGGCGTCGAGCAGCGAGGCGACCACCGCGAGCTGCGCCGTCGGCACCGACACGTCGAGCGCCTTGGCCGCCCACAATCCGCCGAACAGCTCGTTGACGAGGTCGGCGGCGAGCGCGACGCCGAGGCCCTGCGACTGCGCCATCGCGTCGGCAGGCAGCGTCGCACCGAGCGGCGCGAACGTGCCGCCGGCGCCGTCGGGCACGACCAGCTTCGCCTGCGCCGTCGCGTCGAGCGCGCCGCCGCCGAGCGCGACGGTCGCCGGCGCGATCGACACGTTCGCGGTGTGGCCGAGCACGCTGATCGAGTACGGCTTCGCGAACAGGCCCGCGAGCTGCGCGTTCGCGAGCGGCGGCACCTTGCTCTTCAGCATGCCGGCGAGCGCGTTCTGCACGCCGCCGCGGACCTGGCTGTCGAACAGATCGACGATCTCGCTCGGCACGCCGCTGACTTGCAGGTCGAAGCCGTTCAGCGTCACCGACGGATCGGGCAGCGAGGTCGCGAGCGCGCCGCTCTGCACGTCGACGCCGAGATCGCCCTGCACGACCGCGCTCGACGCGCTCACCGTGATCGTCGTCGAGCCGCCGATGCACGCGACCTTGTAGCTCGCATGCAGCTTCACGGTCACGTTCGACAGCGTGACCGTGGTCGCGAGCGCGCCGCTCTTCGGCACGAGCGCGCCATCGATCGAGCCGATCGAGACGCTCGTGATGTCGATCGTCGCGCCCAGGCAGCCGCCGTTGTCGTAGATCGGGTTGAAGCCCTGCGCCGCGGCCGTGTAGTCGACGCCTTCGGCCGCGTGCGCCATCGCCTTGCCGATCGCGGTCAGCGCGGCCGGGCTGGCGTGCACGGCGATCGGCGCCGCCTGCGAGCCATCGGTCGCCGCGAGCGGGCCGGCGAGCACCGCGCGCACGTCGCGCACGTCGTGGCCGGCGCGATCGGTCGCGTGGGTCTCGATCAGCGATAGCCCGGCGGGCACGACGATCGCGGTGCTCCACGACCCGTCCTTGGCCGGCGCGACCTGCGTGCCGTTGACCGTGACGGCGAGCGCGCCGCTGCCGCCGGTCGCGGTGCCGGCGACGGTGATCGAGGTGCCGTCCGACGTGGTCCCGCGCGCCGGGCTCGTGACCTCGAGCGTCGGCGCCGTGGTCGGCGAAGCTGCGGACGAGCAGGCGACGAGGACAGCGGCGATGGCGATGCGCATGACGGTGCGTTTTTTGCAACCGAGGTGCCTCGCCCCGCGCCGCGTAGACGCGCGGAACTCCACTGCTGGCTAGCGCCGTGGTCAGGGAACGCCGGCGCCTCGTGTGCGCACGGCTGTTTGCTAGCCGCGGCGCGCCATCGCGGCGCGCATCATGTCGGTGAAGCCGCCCTGGCCCTCGGCCAGCATCGAGTCGACCTCGCGGCCGACCGCGACGATCTTCCGGCGCGTCGGAAACGCGAGCACCGCGACCACGCCGACGACGATCGCGAGCGACAGCCGGACGCCCGCCATGCCGAGCCAGCCGCCGGCGCCGAAGCCGAGTACGCCGAGCCGCAGCAGCGTGCCGAGCGGCTCCTGCACGTCGGAGAACAAGCGGCGCGGCGCGAGCGGCGCGCTCGGTGCGCGCGCGAGCGCCGTGATGCGATCGTTCCGGCGCTCGGTGACCGGGCGATTGCGCGCGAGCAGCGCGACGACATCGCGCGCGCGTTGCGGCCGCTGCTCGGGATCGGGATCGGTCATCTCGGTCAAGACCGCGCGAAACGACGGATCGAGCGTCGGCAGGTGTTTCTCGAGGTCCATGCGCAGGCCCTTGCGCGGCACGTCCTCGGGCTCGACCCCACCTGCCAGGGCCACGATCGTCGCGCCGAGCGCGTAGACATCCGTGGCCGGCGTCGCCTGGCCGTGCAGCTGCTCGGGCGCGATGTAGCCGAACGTGCCGACCACGGTCGAGCCGCCCTGCTCGCGCGCGGCGTCGAGCACGCCGCCGAAATCGACGAGCGCGCACGCACCGTTCGGCGCGCGCACGATGTTCGACGGCTTGATGTCGCGATGGACGACCGGCGGCGTGCGGGTCGCGAGGTAATCGAGGATCTCGAGGCAGCGCACGAGCACGTCGCGCAGCTCGTTCTGCGACAGCCTGCGGCGCTGCGACAGATCGCGGAGATTTTCGCCTGGCGCGCGCTGCATGACGAGGTTGAACGTGCCGGGCGGCTCCTCGAGCGTCGCGAGGTGGCGCGGCACGCCGGCGTGCCGCAGCTGCGAGAGCACCTTGGCCTCGCGCTCGAACAGCTCGAACGACTTCCACGTGCCGCGCGGCGTGATCCGCTTGACGACGACCTCCCGGTCGTCGGCGCCCTGCGCGCGCTCGTCGCGGGCGAGGAAGATCTCGCCCTGCGAGCCCTTGCCGAGCCGCGGCCCGAGCCGGTAGCGGCCGCCGATGACCGGGCCGTCGAAACCACCCACAGGCGGCTTGATAGCACGCGCCGGGATCATTCGTACGGGGTGAAGGTCGCGTGCGAGGTGCGATGCGCGTTGAGCTGAGCGAGCTCGTCGCTGGTGAACGCGCCGGCGCTGCCTCGCGGCAGATGCGAGCGCACGAACCCGACGAGGTACTTGCGCGCGGCCTCGCCCGCTTGCACGAGTGCGTCGTCGCCCGACTCCGCGATCTCGTCCCACATCATGAACAGCGCGCGCTTGCGCTGGGTCGGATCCGCGATCTGCGCCCACATCGCGTCGAGGTTCTGCTGCATGAACTGATCGGCGTGCGCGAGCATGTCCTTGCGGTTCGCCATGCCGATCGCGGCGCGCTCGTCACGCGTCTCGTCGAGCCACTTCAGCTTCGCCGACGCATACGGATCGATGCCGTAGCGCCGCATGATGGCATCGTCGAACGCCATCTTGCCGGCGATGAACGGCACCGGCTTGACCCAGTGCGCGGTGACGT
>DATJXL010000355.1:0-49544 GCA_035500135.1 Kofleriaceae bacterium | reverse complement strand
GGATGCTGGAGTTGCGCCGCGAGGCGCGCCTCGTCGAGGAACATGCGCACCAGCGCGACGTCGTGCGCGCGCTCGCGCAGGATTCGCTTGAGCACGACGTAGCGCTCGATGCCGCCGGCGGTGGCGCCGCGCGCGAGAAAGATCTCGGCCATGCCGCCCTCGGCCAGCTTCGCGAGGATCTCGTAGCGATTCGCAGCGGAGCCGATCTCGGGCATCGCACCGGGCATCAGTGGGTGTGCCGATGCGCCGCATGGCGATCGTGCGGCTCGTGTTTGACCGGATGGAGCCGGACCTCGGCGAGCAGCGGGCGGTGATCGCTCGCGCGGCGCGCGAGCTCGCTCTCGCAGCGCGCGAGCTTCACGAAGTCGACGGCGCCGCGCACGAAGATCGCGTCGAGCGCGCGCACCGGGCCCCACGCCGGGAACGTCAGCGGCCTGCGCTCGATGCCGCGAAAACCGACCGGATGGAGCAGGTCGCCGAGGCGACCGTACACGTCGTTGAGATCGCCGCCGACGACGACCGGCGTGTCGTGATGTAGCGACGCGAACGGGTGCGAGTCGACGAACCTGCGCAGCTGGATGCGGCGCTCGAACCCCGCGAGCCCGAGATGCATGTTGTAGACGTGCACGGTGCGATCGATGTCGTCGTGGCGAACGCGCACGACGCCGTGCAGCACGCTGCGCGGCTTCTTGAAGCGGATCGACAGGTCGATGTTCGTGCTCTCGATCAGCGGATAGCGGCTCAGGATCGCGTTGCCGTACTGGCCGCCGCCGCGCACGTCGACGTTCGGGTACCACGAGCGGTAGCGCATCCCGCACAGCTCGCCGAGCACGTCGACCTGGCGGTCGCCGTTCGAGCGCGGCACGCCGGCGTCGACCTCCTGCAGCAGCAGGACATCCGGATCGAGGTTGCAGATCACGTCGGCGACGCGTGCCGGATCGTAGCGGCGGTCGACGCCGCCGATGCACTTGTGGATGTTGTAGCTGAGGACGCGCAGCTTCATCGCGCGGCTTCCTTCGCGGGTTCGCCCGGTGTCACAGAAGACTCGAGGCCGCCGGTCTTCTGACCGGCGACCTCGCCCCGTGTCACAGAAGACTCGAGGCCGCCGGTCTTCTGACCGGCGACCTCGGTCGACGCCGCGGCGGGAGGGCGCCATTGCGCGACGACGAGCGTCTCGTCGTCGTGGCGCGCGCGGCCGGCGCGATGCGCCGACACCGCCGCGTGCACCGTCGCGTGCACTTGTATGGGCGCGAGGTGCGCCTGCTCGAGCCGCCTCAGCATCCGTTGCAGGCGGCGGTCGCCGAACGGCTCGCCACCAGGATCCTGCGCGTCGATCACACCATCGGTATACCAAACGACGAGATCTCCCGCTCGCAGTGGCTTCGCCGAGACTTTCGGAGCGGTCGCCGAACCGGCGCCCAGGGGGTTGCCGCGCCCCACCAGGGCCTGGAGCTCGACGCCGCCCGTCGCGGTCAGGCTGATGCGGCACAGGTACGGCGTCGTATGACCGCACGACACGAAGCGGATCTCGCGCGCCTCGGGATCGAGGATCGCGGCGAAGCACGTCATCGCCAGGTCACCGCCGCCGACGCGTCGCACCGCGCCGTCGAGCGCGAGCGCGAGCCGGCCGAGGTCGAGCTCGGCGCCGTCGCGGCGCACGACGACGTCGCAGGCCGCGGACGCCGCGGCCGTCACGGTCGCAGACGCGACGCCGTGGCCGGTGACGTCGCCGATCACGACGAGCACGCGCCCGTGTCCGAGCGCGTGCACGCTCCAGAAGTCGCCGGCGCAGCGCGTTGCCGGCAGCCACGAGCCGACGACGGTGACCTCGCCGTGCACGTGCGGGCCTTTACCGGGGAGCAGCTGTTGCTGCACCGCGGCCGCGAGCTCGACCTCGCGTGCGAGCGCCGCGCGCTCGGCCGCGCGCTTGGCGAGCCGGACGTGAACCAGCGCTTCCCCGAACCGCTCGGCCGCGCGCTCGAGGAACGCGAAGCTCCTGCCGCGCAGGCGCGTCGGCGCCGCGGCTGCTCCACCTACTGCGCGCAGCTTGCGCGCGGTGTCGGGCACGAGCACGAGCGCGAGCAGGTCGTCACGCGTGGCGACCGGCACGATCGCGCGCACGGGATGCTGCTCGAACACGCGCGCGAGCAGGCCGCGCACGTCGTCCGGGACGTACGCGAGCTCGTCGACGAACTTCGCGCCGCGCTGTTCCGCGAGCCAGCCGACGAGCAGCGGATCGGGCGCGAGCTCGTCGGCGACGCGCGCGCCGGTCGCGGTGGTCCAGCCCCAGTCCTCGGCCGCGGCGAGCAGCACGTCGACGCGCACGCCGACGCCGAGCTGGATGACCTCGATCGCGAGCTGCGCGACATCGGGCTCGCCGCGCGCGCCGCGCGAGCGCGCGACCAGCTGGCCGAGCAGGCGATCGAGCGTGCCTTCGCTGCGCGCGCCGCGGTTGACGAGCCCGATCGCGGCGATCGTCACGCGCACGCCGGCGAACGCCGCGACCAGCGCGACCGCGGCGCCCCACCACGTGTTGTCGCCGATCATCGTCAGCACGTACCAGCCGAGCACGACGCCGGCCGCGAGATGGAGCACCAGGCGAGGCGCGGTCGTGTCGAACGCGCGGGCGCGCAGGAGATCCTCGACGACGAGCGCGCGCACGACCAGCAGGCTGCCGATCCCCGAGAGCAGCCAGCCGAGCGGGAACACGCCGATGCCGTACGCGAGCGCGACGTCGAACAGGCCCGAGTACGTGACGAGGTTTGCGGCGAGCACGAGCCGGAGCTGGCGGCGCTCCTGTGACGGCGGCCGGCGCACCGCCGCGAACGACAGCGCGACAAACCCGGGCAGCGAGATCACGAACGTCGTGACCAGCTCGAGCCACGCGAGCGGCCCGGCATCGGCGAACCAGAAGTCGCCGATGCGGCGCACGCCGATCACCGACGCATCGCTGACCGCGGCCGGCACGATCCACGCCGCTGCGAGCACGACGCCGACCGCCGCCGCGAGCCGCGCGCGCCGGTCGGCGCCGAGCAGCCACAGCTGGAAGCCGGCGCCCGCGGCCGCCGCCATCGGGATGAACGCGGCCGCGAGTCGAAACGCCGCCTCGGCCGCCGCCGGCGAGCTCAGCGACGGCGACAGCGTCATCGCGATCGCGTACGGCAACAACGATGCGAAGTGCAGCAGCATCCAGCCGCGCAGCGCGGTCGCGCCGCGCATCACGATCGCGTATGCGATCACGATCGACATCGCCGCCGGCGCGAACGCGAACGGCAGCGACAGCAGATGCGGCTCGTAGCTCGCGCTCGCCCACAGGGACTGCACGAGCCCAGTCTACGCTACGGCAGGCAACCGCCGAGGGCGTCGTAGGCGCTCGTCGTCTCGCCGGGCAGCGGGCGCTGGACCGCGTCGTCGCTGGTGCCGGGCGCGAGCACCGAGTCGAGCAGTTGCGACAGCGTGCCTGTCATGGCGACCGGGCACACGAACGTCTTCGAGGTCTCGGCGACCGAGCCGTCAGGGGCGGCGCCCGCGAAGCTGCCGGCGAACGCCCACCCGCAGGTTTTCACGTTGCCGCTCGACTTCGTGATCGCGCACGTGAAGTCGAGCGACTGGAGGTCGCCGTAGTCGCTGCTGCAGAACGTATCGCCGCAGATGTAGTCGAACGCGGACTTCAACGCGGCCAGCGCCGACGCGTAACGCGCGACGTACGCCGCGGCCGTGTAATAGGCGTCGGAGGCGATGTACGTCGTGCCGCTCGACGGCGCCGGCAGCGGCGTCGCGCCGATCGGATTCACGAAGCAATCGGCGAGGCCGTCGGCGAGCGCCGGGCCACCGGGTAGCGCGTCGTGCAGCGGATCGGCTTCGCCGCCGAGGAACGCGAGCAGCTTCTTCGCCGTCGTCCTGGGATGGACGCGACACTGGTAGGTCGCGGCGTCGAACGCGAGCGCGGCGGTGGCAGCATCGACCGCGTGACGCGCACTCGCGAACGTCCACGCGCACTCGTGGACGTCGCCGCGCTTGCTCGACACCGCGCAGCTGAACGTCAGCGGTGTGATGCCCGGAAACTCCGCGCTCGACGAGAACGCCTGGTTCAGACGCGAGGCGCCGTCATACCAGGCACCCTGGTCGATGCCGGAGAAATCCACAATCGAGACGTACTGCGTGACGCCCGACTCCTGCTCGCCGGTCGCCGCGGTGTCACCCAGCGCGCAACCGGCAACGATCAACAGCAAACCCGCCGGGACCTTCATGACAGCGGGCGTTGATACACCAGCTGGCGGCAGGCTCAACGAAAATCGACCTACTCGATGTCGCGGTGATCGTCGGCGAAGTGGCAGCCCTTCTTCACCTGGTTGATCGCTTCCTGCGTGCGATCCATCGCGATGCGGCGATGCTCGCCCTTGTTGTGCCCGGCCTCGTGCAGCTCGTGGCGTGCGACGCGCAGGTGCTCGAGCGCGGCTTCCATGTGGCCCTGATCGTCGCACGAGTCCATCGCGACCGGCTGGTCGCCCTCGTCGGCCTGCGCCTTCGAGACGCGGTTCGACGCGACCGTCGCGACAAGAAGCCCACCACAAAGGAACGTGCTCACCATCCAGAATTTGTTCGTCATGGGGCGCATGCTCACCCGCGCCTGCGAGCGCCGTCAACGGTGTAAGATCACTTCATCGTGGCGGATCAGCGCCCCCCATCTCGCCGCGCGCCCGCGTTGCCGCTGCCGGCGCCGCCGCACGAAGACATCCCGCGCTTGCCCGAAGTTCACGCCGGCGACGACGCGAGCGAGGTGCGCGTCGATCTGCGCGCGCTCGCGCCGAATCGCGACTCGCTCTCGGGCGCGCGCTTCGCGGTCGCGCGGCAAGAGCCGACGAGGGCCGGCCGGCCGACCGCGCCCGATCGCCCGCGCCGCGACAAGGAGCAGACCCGGCCGCCGCGCAACATCCCGTACACGCCCGGTCCGCCGCCGCGCAGCGCCGAGAAGCGCGTCACGACCGCGCAGCACTCGTCGCTGATCGGCGGGCGCTATCAGATCGTCAGGCGCGTCGGCCAGGGCGGGATGGGCAAGGTCTACGAGGTCAACCACATCCACCTGTCGCGGCGGTTCGCGCTCAAGATCATCTCGAACCAGGTCGCGGAGACCGACGAGGCGCGCGAGCTGTTCTATCGCGAGGCGCGCTTCGCGTCGGCGATGTCGCATCCGAACATCACCTCGGTCGTCGACTTCGGCGAGGACGAGAAGGTCGGGATGTACATGGTCATGGAGTTCGTCCCCGGCGAGGCCCTCCATCGCATCCTGTTCCGCGAGAAACGGCTCGGCGTGAAGAAGGCGTGCGAGATCGTGCTGCAGGTCGCCGAGGCGCTGCACTACATCCACAAGCAGAACGTCGTCCACTGCGACATCAAGACCGAGAACATCCTGATCGCAGAAGAAGAAGGCGACGGCAAGCGCACGAAGATGGTCGCGAAGCTGCTCGACTTCGGGCTCGCGCGCCCGCTCGTCGCGGCGCGTGTGTCGACGTCGCTGTCGGGCACGCCGCACTACGTCGCGCCCGAGCGCATCCGCGGCGAGCCGGCGTCGCCGGCGAGCGACGTCTACGGCGTCGGCATCCTCCTGTACGAGCTGCTCTGCGGCCAGGTGCCGTGGGACGGCCCAGTGCAGAAGATCCTCGCCGGCCACCTCGACGAGAAACCGCGTCCGCCGTCGACGCTGATCGAAGGCGGGCTCGATCCCGCGCTCGAGAACCTCGTCCTGCACGCGCTCGCGAAGCGCCCGGCCGAGCGCCACAAGGACATGGCCGCGTTCATCTACGAGCTGCGCACCGTGATGGACATGATGGGCATCGGCCGGCGGCGCGGCCAGCAGCAGCAGGCGCGCCGCGTCGTGATCGAGAAGCACGACAACCGCCGCGACGAGCTCGCGCGCGTCGCGTTCGACGGTTGCCGGCTGCCGCTCGCGCTGCTCACGCCGGGCGGCCAGATCGTGGCCGCGAACCAGGCGTTCGCGAAGTTCGTGATGGGCGTGTCGGTCGAGGTCGAAGGTCTGCCGGTGCGGTCGACGCCGCTCGCGTCGGCGTGGGCGACCGCCGAGCAGGACATCGCGCGGACGCTCGCGGGCAACCCGATCCGCCGGATCATCGAGATCGACGTGTCGCCGGCCGAGACCCGGCGGCTCCTGCTGTGGCTGGATGCCGTATCGAAGGACCACGTCGTCCTCGGCGTGCAGCCGCTCGAGCTGTAGGGTAGTTTCCGGCGCATGAATCGCTTGCTGCTCGCGCTCGCGGCCACCGCCGTGCTCGCGCCCACCGCCCACGCCGACGGCGATCCGAAGATCGCGTTCGAGAAGTACACGCTGCCGAACGGGCTCGAGGTGATCCTCGCGCCCGACCCGGCCCTGCCGCTCGTCGCCGTCAACGTCTGGTACCACGTCGGCTCGGGCTACGAGGTGCCGGGCAAGAGCGGGTTCGCGCACCTGTTCGAGCACATGATGTTCCAGGGCACGAAGAACACCGGTGCCGATCAGCATTTCCCGGTGCTGCGCTCGGCCGGCGCCGACAACATCAACGGCACGACGAACAGCGATCGCACGAACTACTTCGAGGTCGTGCCGGCGAACCAGCTCGAGACCGCGCTGTGGCTCGAGAGCGAGCGCATGGGCCACCTGCTCGACGGGCTCGACAAGAAGCAGATGGACAACCAGATCGACGTCGTGCGCAACGAGCGCCGGCAGAGCTACGACAACCGCCCGTACTCGAAGGCGCGGTTCGCGATGTACGAGGCGCTGTATCCCGAAGGTCATCCGTATCGCCACGAGACGATCGGCCTGCACGAGGATCTCGAGCGCGCCAGCGTCGACGACGTCAAGCGCTTCTTCAAGACCTGGTACGTGCCGGCCAACGCGACGATCACGCTCGCCGGCGACTTCGATCCGGCGGCCGCGAAGCAGGTGATCGCGAAATGGTTCGGGTCGTTCCCGGCGAGCAAGAAGCCCGAGGTCGTCGCGATCCCGGCGCCGGTCATCGCCGCGAAGACGATCGAGGTCGAGGATCCGTTCGCGCGCCTGCGCGAGGTCACGTTCGCGTGGCACTCGCCCGCGCTCTACGCCGACGGCGACGCCGAGCTCGACATCGCGGCGCGCGCGCTCGGCGAAGAAGGCACCGGCCGGCTCTACAAGCAGCTCGTCTACGACAAGCAGCTCGCGCAGAGCGTCCGCGTCGGCCAGGACGGCAGCACGTTCTCCGGCATCTTCGAGATCACGGTGACCCTGCGCGGCAAGGCCGACCTCGCCGAGGTCGAGAAGATCGTGCTCGCCGAGGTCGACCGGATCGGCAAGGAACCGCTCGACGCGCGCGAGATCGCGCGCGTCGCGGCCCAGCGCGAGGCGCGCGTGATCCGCAGCCTCGAGAACTTGAACACGCGCGCGAACATCCTGCAGGGCTACAACCACTACCTCGGCGATCCCGACCGCATCACGTGGGACCTCGATCGGTTTCGCAAGGCGAGCGCGGACAAGATCCGCGCGACGGTCGCGAAGTTCTTGACGGTCGATCACGCGATCACGGTGATCACGAAGCCGGCGCCCGAGGAGGGTGGTCGCCCGCGCGAGCGCGGCCATGGCCCCGTCGTGCCGCACCACGATCGCGATGGAGGTGCCCAGTGAAGCGCGCACTCGCGATCGCGCTCGCCGCCGCGTGCGGCGGCAATCCACCCGCCGTGACCGTGCCGGCGCCGCCGCCGACCGGCGCCGAGCTGCAACCCGAGCCACCGAAACCGGAGAAACCGATGACCGAGCGGCCCACCACCCAGACCGCGCAGCCGCAGGAGCTCGCGTTTCCCGACGAGGAATTCCGCAAGCACCGGCCGGAAGCCGGTGCACCGCATCCGTTCAAGCTGCCGAAGGTCGCGAAGCTCGCGCTGCACGGCGGCATCGACGTCTACCTCGTCGAGCAGCACGCGCTGCCGATCGTGTCGATGGATCTCAACTTCGAC
Organism: Kofleriaceae bacterium; assembly: GCA_035500135.1. Lineage (GTDB taxonomy): Bacteria > Myxococcota_A > Polyangia > Haliangiales > Haliangiaceae > JABFXX01. The sequence goes on along the minus strand of DATJXL010000355.1, from coordinate 41,564 downwards.
GGCGGCTCGATCACCGATCCGAAAGGCAAGGAAGGCCTCGCCGGCGTGTGCATGGCGATGCTGACCGAAGGCACGCAGAAGCTCGACAAGATCGCGTACTCGGAGGCGCTCGCCGACATCGCGTCGAACATCAACGCGTACGCGACCGAGGACACGCAGGGCGTGACGCTGTCGACGCTGACCAAGCACCTCGACGAGACGTTCGCGCTGTTCGCCGACACGCTGCGCGAGCCCGGCCTGCGCGCGAGCGACTTCGATCGCATGATCAAGCGCCGCATCGAGAGCGTGAAGCAAGCGCGCGGCAACCCCGCGATGATCCCGGGCCGCGTCGCGAACGCGATCCTGTACGGCCCGGGCCATCCGCTCGGCGCGGTCACGACCGAGCAATCGCTCGGCGCGATCACGCTCGACGACTGCAAGCACCAGCTCGAGGCTTGGATCCAGCCCAAGCACGCCCGGCTGTTCGTCGTCGGCGATCTCACCGAGGCCCAGCTGCGCGACGCGTTCGCGAAGTCGCCGCTCGCCGCGTGGGGCGGCACGCCGCCGCCCGAGCCGAAGCTGGCCGCACCCAAGCCGATGGCGGGCCGCATCTTCTTCATCCACGTGCCGAAGGCCGCGCAGTCGAACGTCACGGCGATGCACTTCGGGCCGACGCGCACCGCGCCCGACTACTTCGCGACGTCGATCGTCGGCGCCGTGTTCGGCGGCAGCTTCACGAGCCGGCTCAACATGAAGCTGCGCGAGGACATGGGCGCGGCGTATGGTGCGCGCGGCGGCTTCCAGTACTCGCCGAAGCAGTTCGGCACGCTCGCCGCGACCGCGCAGGTGCAGACCGACGCGACGTATCAGAGCCTGCTCGCGATGGCGGCCGAGCTCAAGGATCTCCACGACGGCAGCAAGCCGGTCACCACCGACGAGCTCGAGCGCGAGAAGACCAACGCGAAGCTCGCGCTGCCGGCGCTGTTCGCGACCGCCCAGGCCGCGCTCGGTCGCTACCGTATGCTCGTGTACTACGGGCTCCCACTCGACTACTACGACAGCTACGCCGACAAGGTCGGCAAGATAACCGAAGCCGAGGTCAAGGCGGCCGCGAAGAAGAACCTGAGCAGCGACAAGGCCGTCTTTCTCGTCGTCGGCGACGGCGACGCCGTGGTCAAAGGCTTCGAGAAAGACGGGAAACCCGGCACCTTGCGCGACGCGCTCGCCGACTTATCGAAGCGCGGCGATGTGGGAGCCGGTGGGCTCGTCGAGCTCGACGTCGACGGAAACCCGCAAAAGGCGCGTTAACCGATCGACACCCAACCGTTTACCCGACGAGGACGGCGGGTGATGTTAACTGTGGAGCATGTCGTCGCGCCGGTCCTCGCAACAAGGCTTCACGCTCCTCGAGCTGATGATCGCCGTCGTGATCATCGGCGTGCTCGCGATGCTCGTCGTGCCGAGCTGGGCCAAGGAGAGCCGCAAGTCGAAGGCGAAGTCCGAGGTCGCCGCGGTGTTCGCCGAGCTCATGTACCGCGAGGAGCAGTACAAGGTCGAGTTCGGCTCGTACATGAGCGCGCCGACCTGCCCGTCGACCACGAGCACGTCCGGCCAGGACGCGTCGAGCTGCATCGCTGCGGGTCAGCCCTGGTACCAGATGCGCGTGTCGCTCCCGACCAGCACGCTGTACTGCACGTACGAGATCGTGACCGGTGCCGCAGGCGTCGCGCCGTCGCCGCCGGCTCCGTTCACGATCGCGAACAGCAGCAATCCGGCGGTCAGCTGGTACTGGATCGTCGCGACCTGCGACATGACCGGCGGCGCTCAAACGAGCACGTACTTCTCGAGCAGCCTCAACTCGGCCTACCAATCGAACAACGAAGGCTACTGAGAGTTCGAGCCCGGCGATGGTACGATGGCCAGGTGCGGCGACAAGCTGGGTTCACGCTCATCGAGCTCATGGTCGTGGTCGCCGTGCTCGCAATTCTGGCGGGGATCGCGGTGCCGGCGTGGATGAAGGAGTCGTCGCAGAAGAAGGCGCGCTCCGAGGTCTCGACGATGTTCACGGAGATCGCGAACAAAGAAGAGCAGTACATGGCGGAGAACAACGCCTGGGTCCCGACGGGGGCCCTCGGTGCCAGCTACTCGACGGGGCTGTGCCCGGCGGCGCCGAGCTCGACGGGCTCGGCCGACACGACGCCGTGCATCCAGTCGGGCCAGCCCTGGTACCAGCTGCGCGTCGCCGTTCCGACGCCGCTGGTCTACTGCTCGTACAACATCACGACCGGCGATCCGACGGCGTGGCCGCCGACGCTGCCAGCGGAGCTTGCCTCGCTCACGCCGGCGGTGGCGCTGCCCGCCCAGGCGCCGGCATCGAACTGGTACATCATCGACGCGGTCTGCGACATGGACGGCAATTCCACCGTCAACAGCGTCTACTACTTCTCCACGTTCGACTCGGCGATCGTCGGCGTGAACGAGGGCAATTGAGGCAGGCGCCGTCCGCTCGCGGGTTCACCATCGTCGAGCTGATGGTCGTCGTGGCGATCATCGCGATCCTCGTGACGCTGGCGATGCAGCTGTCGGCGCGCACCTACGGCGCGAACGGCAAGAACGTGGCAGATCAGGCGAACGCGACGGTCGCGATCGCGCGCGCGCGGGCGATCTCGACGCAGCGCTATCAACGCGTCCAGATCCAGCCGTCGACGCTCACGATCTGGCAGTGGTCGGGTCTCGGCATGGCGACCCCGGCCGGAGCGTGCCCGCCGAACTGCTGGTCGTTCGTGCAGAGCCAGACCATCCCGAGCGGCGTCTCGGTGTGGGACGTGTCGACGAGCGTCTACGGCCAGACCACGCCCGGCAACAACGGCCCGTCGGCCAAGAACACGACGCTCGATGCGGTGATCGACATCCGACCCGACGGCAGCTCGACCGGCGGGACGCTCTTCATCTCCGACGACTACGCGACGAACCAGTACCGGGTCGCCGTCTACAAGGTCACGGGAGGGTCGTATGCACGCCCGGGGTGGTGATCGCGGCTTCACGCTGGTCGAGGTGATGATCGCGGTGATCCTCACCTCGATCGGCGCCGCCGGCATGGTCGGGCTGTACCGCGTCGAGACCCGCTCGTCGGGCTACTCGCGCCACACGACCGAAGCGGCCGTGCTGGCCGAGGACAAGATGGAGCAGATCCGCACGGTCGTCACGCCGACCACGGGTCAGGACGCGACGCTCGACGAGCCCGGCGGCGCGCCCGGCAACGGGTTCTTCACGCGCAACTGGTCGGTGACCAACGCCGCGTCGTGGATCGACTACAACGTGACCGTGGGTTGGACCGAGGACGGTGTGCTGAAGACGGTGACGCACCTGTCCCGGCGGGGGCTCAACTGATGCGCGCGTCTCGCGGGTTCACGCTCATCGAGCTGATGATCTCGCTCGTGCTGTTCTCGTTCGCGATCGCGGGTGCGCTGTCGATCGCCGTCAGCTTGACCAACGGCTATCGCGAGCAGCGCCAGGCCGTCGAGACCGAGATGTCCGTGCGCGCGCCGATGGATTTCTTGAGCGACGCGGTGCGCAGCGCGGTTCCCGGGATTCCCACCGGTGCGTGGGTCAGCGGTGTCACGGGGACGGCGTGCGACAGCTTGCCGTGCAATGCACCGAGCGGCGCACCGAGCACGTCGGCGCCACCACCGCCGGTATCGGCTCAAAAGCCGCTCGTGCTGACCGTGCAGGACACCCAGACCTGCCAGTTCGGTGCGATCTGGACGGTGGACAACACCAACGCGCCGGACGAGCTCTACGTGACCTACGCGTCGGGCGCGGTCGTGACCCGGATCCACCAGCAACCGCCGTACAATCCGTACAAGCCGTCGGTCGACACGACGTTCGGCGTGATGAACTCGGCCGGGATCTTGCCTGGTGACTACCTGCTCGTCGTCGATTCCAACAATTCTCAAGGGACGATCGTGCAAGTCTCTCCGACCTGGGTGAACACCGGACCCAGCACGGCCGGGACACCGGTGACCCTGGTCGCGCCCAACTGCGCGAGCGGCGCGATCTCGGATCCGTCGGGAACCGGCTATGCAGACGGCTCGCTCGTGATCCGCGCGTACCGCGCGCACTTCTACATCGACACGACGAGCTACGCGAACCCGTACGGCGGCATCATTCCGACGTTGATGATGGATCCCGACGGTCGCGGCCTCAATGCGGAGCCACTGGCGGAGAACATCGAGGACATGCAGATCGCGCTCGGCATCGACGTCGACAACAACGGTACGATCGACCCGACCGAGTGGGCGTACTCGCTCGCGACGCCCGGCGCGCTCGCCGGGCCGGTTCGCGCCGTGCGCATCACGCTCACCGCGAAGGCGCCGCAGGCGCTGATCGGCACCGCGGCGGCGGCGGCGTTCCAGCGCAAGGCCGCCGAAAATCGCCCGATCGGTGGGTTCGATGCCTATCGCCGTCGCACGCTGACATCGACGATCGAGATCCGCAACACGCGATCCGGGCCGCCGGGAGGTGCACGATGACGCGACGTCCGGCCCGCCAGCGCGAGCGCGGCAGCGCCATGCTCGTGACCTTGGTGGTGATCTCCTCCTTGATCGCGGGCGGCATCGTGCTCGCGTCGATGCAGATGCAGTCGATGCGCTCGACACGCCTCACGCGCAACGGGTTGTCGGCCACGTATTGCGCAGAGGCCGGTGCGATCGCCGCGTACCAGACCGTCGCGAGCAGCTACACGGTCTGGGGCGCGCCTGGCTACTTCACCGCGCAAGGCACCACCCAGCCGACCTGGCTGGGCGATACCGCGTTCAGCCACGACCTCGACAACGACGGATCGGATGACTTCCAGATCACGCTGCTCGACGACGACGACGAGCCCAGCGGCGTGAATAACGATCCGAGCACCGACGCCAACCAGAAGGTCTGGATCGTCTCGACCTGCATCAAGTACCCGGATACGCCGCAGCAGGTCATGCAGCTGGTGTCGTTCACCGGCGGAGGCAATTGCTACAGCTCGCAAGCCGGCGGCTGCGACGGGAACAACAACACGAACTGACGCAGATGTCGGTGCCGCTCCCACGCCGAGAAACTCGACGACGGGCCGACGACGAGATTGTTATTCTGAAACGGCGAGGGTCCCCATGACGAGGTATCTCCACAAGCTGTTCCTCATCGCGACCGCGCTGACTGCGTGCGAGCACGAGAGCGTCCTCGATCGCGTGGCCAAGCACGAGATGCCCGAGCCGCAGCCGCAGCCGACTCCAGCGCCGCAGCCGCAGCCGACACGCCCGGGCGGCGGCACGACGATGACGCTCGATCCCGGCGCGCTGATCATTCCGACGGGCAGCGCATATCAGGACGAATGCGGTGCGGTCTCCACGTTCGGCCTCGTCTACGACGTCCTGCGCGCGAACACGTGGCTCGCCGCGAACGGTTACTCGCCGATCACCGTGCACTACGCGTACAACTCGGAGAAGTTCTCGCCGAACCGCTGCGTCCCGACCAACCTCGACACGCCACCGTCGCCCCACACGGCGCCGTACACGACCGACCCCAAGTGGAACGACGGCTGCGACTTCCGCTTGCAGAACGCGCTCGCCGCGCCCGCGACACAGATCGACAACACGCAGGGCTACAACAGCGCGAAGGACATCGGCTGCACCGCCGCGCCGACGCCATCGAACAGCAACGCCTGCAAGTTCTCGACGTTCAACACGTCGTCGGATGCCGATGTCCATCCGGGATACTCCAACCGCACGGTCACGCACCCGGGCACCACCGTCAACAACATCGGCTTCCTCGGCGGCCCGTTCGTGATCCAGGCCAGCGACGCGCAGCTGTTCACGTGGCTGCTCGCCGGCAAGTGCTCGGCCGCGGACGGCAAGAAGTGCTCGTCGGCGGGCGCGACGTTCATCGCGAAGGATCCGTACGGCAACAACATCGACTTCTCGCCGTTCCGCTGCGGGACTACGGGGTGTACGGGATCGTTTCCGGTCCAGACCGGTTCGAACTACGGGCAGCCGTCGACCGTGTGCAGCGGCTCGGAGTACGGATTGAACGGCGTCAATCCGTCCCCCCCCCACGCGCCGACGCAGCACCACCTGGTCCGCGTCTTCCGTGCAAACCACACCGTCACGGTTCCGGCCTCGCTCGACGACAACCGCCAGCTCCAGAACACCCCGCCGCGCCTCGCGCTGCTGTCGTACTTCAACGCGCTAAAAACGGGCGACCCCACGAAGAAGATCACCAGCAACGTCACCACCGGCATCCTGGAGCAGTACCTGACCAACGCGGGCCTCGACTTCAACGGCGCGCAGGGTTGCCCGGTCGGCGGCTACAACGCCGGGAACTCCGCCATCTGCCCGCACGGCGCGACCCCGGGCCAGATCTACGACTACTTCGATTTCGCCGACCTCAAGAACAACCTCGAGACCAACGTCGACGCGAACGGCAATCCCTACTACGCCGCCGTGTGGGCGCCGCACTGGGACTCGTACGCCAGTTCATTTTCTCCACCCACCGGCGACGAGACCACTGCAATCAGCGATCTGTATACGTGGCTCGACAGCCAGACCTCTGGCTTCATGGCCGAGTGCGCGTCGATCGAGTCGATCGAAGGCGCGTATGCCGGCGCCTCGGCATACAACGAGCAAACGACGCCGTTCCTGACAACCGGCGGCTCGCTGTTCGGTATCACGCGCGACTCGAACGAGCTTACGGACAGCGGCAACCTCCATAACTGCAACGATCCCGACGCCAGCACGACCTCGGAGTGCGCGTACTTCGGATATCCAGGCGATCCGTATTCGCAGATGGCTGATTACATGTGGCACGCCCCGTACGGCCGCGTGAACAGCTACCTGCCGAACGCCTCCCAGAGCTCGAGCTACATCGCCGGCGTGTCCTCGCTCGTCAGCGAGTTTTCGCGGCCCGACAACGCGAAGACCGGCGCGGCCGGCGTGGCGCCCACGCCGACGTTGGCACGCTCGAGCACCAAGCTCGTCTACGACTACCTCATCTACGGCTTCAAGCAGAGCAACACGTCCAAGGGCGGCATTCACTACCTCGCCGGCCACGACCAGACTTCGTATATCGGCGGCAACCTCGCCGTGCTGCAGACGCTGCTGCAGCTCGGCAACCAGCAGGTGACGGTGACGCCGACGAACACCGAGGTGTCGCGCGGCACGCCCGTGCTCGCCACGATCAACAACACGGCCGCGATCGTGCAAGGCACGTTCGAATCGATCGTCCCGGCGCCGGCGGTGCCGAAGGTCAACAGCGACACCGACGTCGCGACGTGGACGTTCCCGTATAACAAGGGTCACGTCCGCGCGTATCCGACGGCGAACATCACGACGACGGTGTCGAGCTTCAACAGCGAGGCCGCGATGTTCGACGCCGCGACCGAGATCCCGCCGGCGAATATCTCCGGGTGCGCGTCGCACTACACGGCATCGTGCCGGACCGTGTTCACCACCGTGACCGCGAACTGCTCGGCGTACAGCACGCCGTGCACGCAGTACTACCTCGACAACTCGAGCGATCGCGCGACGGCCGGCCTGCCGAACCTGATCGCGAATGGCCTCAACGCCACCAATCAGACGACCGTGATCTCGAAGATCATGGCAGGCTCGCCGAGCGGCGGCAGCTACGTCCCGGCGCTCGGCGGCATCGATCGTTCGACGCCGGCCGTGATCGGCCCGAGCACCATCGCCGGCGGCGCGCGCCCGACCATGATCTACGTCGGAGGCACCGATGGCATGCTGCACGCGTTCTGCGGGAGCATCACCGGGCCGTGTGACCAGCTCGGGCGCGAGCTGTGGGCGTATCTGCCGCGCACCGTGCTGCCGAACCTCCGCTACAACGACCAGACGCTCGCGGTCGTTCAGGGCTCGGCGCACGTGATCGACGCGCTCGGCGACTTCTACAACACCGGCTCACCGAGCTACCGGACGATCCTGACGTTCCAGACCGGCGGCGGCACGCCCGGTACCGCCGGTCAGACGCCCGCGGTCTACGCGCTCGACATCACCGACCCGACGGCGCCGCACGTGCTGTGGGAGTACACGACCCCGGCCGTGCGCGGCAACTACGAGCTCGGCATCGGCATGCGGCTCGCGGCCGGCAGCGTGCAGAACGTGCCGCCGAGCGGCCTCAACAAGATCGTCACGGTCGCGCAGACCAACAACGGCGGCGTGCTCGGCGCGGGTGACGTCGTCACCGCGATCGACACCGAGACCGGGCTCAAGCTGTGGCAGGTCGGCTATCAGTACCCGGTCCCGCCGCGCGTCAGCGGCACGGCGGTGCCGGGATCCGGCGTGCCCGGCGGTGCGGTCGGGATCGACAAGACCGGCGCCGGCTTCATGACCGACGTCGTGTACGGCGACCTCTACGGCGACGTCTGGGAGCTGTCGGCCAAGGACGGCACGACGAGCTTGAACGTCGGCTCGCCCCTGTTCTCCGCGACCACGAACGGGCATCCGTTCGGCGCGCAGCCCGCGATCTACAACAACGGCGGCCAGCAGTACGCGGTGCTCGGAACCGGCGGTTACTTCGATCCGTCCGACGGCACGAGCTGGGCATCGGGGACGCAGTTCATCGTCTCGATCCGGCTGTCGCCGACGGTCACGACCACGCTCAACGAGTCATCGGGCTCGCCGAACGTGCCGATCGAGCTCACGCTCGCTGCGAACCAGAACGTGTACTCGGAGGTCCTCATCGTCGGCACGCAGTTCTTCGCCACTACCGATACGACGGACGTGAACAATGCGGCGTACGGAACGACCGGCGCTCCGACCGGTATGTCGTACAGCGAGGCGATGACCGGCGGGGCGGCGCAGACCCAGACGATCGTCGGTGGCGCGGCCTCGATCGTCGCGAACTCGACCACGCTCTACAGCTCGTCGGCGGCCGGATTGCAACAGCTGAACAACGGCGCGACCAGCACGACCGGCACGCGCGTGTCGTACGACGGGGCCCAGGCGACGGTCTCGCGATCGCTGTGGCTGCGCAGCGAGTGATCGATCGGTGACACGGGGCGCGTGACACCAGCGCGCAGCGCGCGCCCGCGCACACTTGCGTGCTCCTCTCGCGTGCGGAACATTGCGATGCGATGCGACTCGTATGGATCGTGGCGTGGTTGACGGCGTGTGGCTCGTCGCTGCCGTTTTACGACTACACGAAAGAGCCCGACCCGCGGAACAAGGAGCTCGTGCTCGGCGTCGGCGACGTCGTCGGCATCAACGTGTGGGATCAGAAGGATCTCAACACCGACGCGACGATCCGGCCCGACGGCACGATCACGATGCCGCTCGTCGGCGACATCCGCGCCGCCGGCGAGACGCCGACGACGCTCAGGGACAAGATCAAGGCGGCGCTCGCCACGTTCGTCAAGCTCGGCGCCGGCAACGAGATCGCGGTCGCGGTGAAATCGTGGCGCAGCTATCGCTTCACGATCCAGGGCGAGGTCGGCAAGCCCGGCGTGTTCACGTCGGACCAGTACGTCCATGTCGCGGAGGCGATCGCGATGGCCGGGGGCCTGACCCGATTCGCGCGGCGCAACAGCGTGACGCTCCATCGCACCGATCCGAAATCGGGAGTGATGCGCGAGATCCCGCTCGACTACGACGCGTTCGCCTCGGGCAAGCGGCCCGACATGAACATCTGGGTGCTCCCGGGCGACTACATCTACGTGCCGTGACGTCGCGTGGCCGGTTCACGCTGCCGGCAGCACGGCTTGCAGCGCGATCGTGACGAGGAAGCACGCGATCGACGCGACCGCGAGCTCGATCCGCCCGAGGTTGGCGGCGAGCAGCGCATCGAGCAGCGCCATGCCGGCGGTGAGCGCGCCGATCGCGTCGCGCACGCGTCCGCCGCGCAGCTGCAGCAGCGCGCGCAGCACCCAGACGAAGAAGCCGGCGTACACCGCCGGCGCGGCCGGCCCGTCCGGACGCGCGAGCACGAACGGCAGCGCGAGCAGCGCCAGCGGCCACGCGCTCGGCAGCTCGGCCAGCTCGCGCACGCGTGCCGCCCACGCGAGCGCGATCAGGTACGCGGCCGCGAGCGTCGCGCCGACGACGACCTCGGCGCACAGATCGGGCCGCACGAGCAACGCGACGGTCGTGTAGACGCCCGCGCGGCAGAGCCCGAGCACGACCGGCGCCCACCGACTGCCGTGATGGCTCGCGGCGTAGCGCACGATCAGCGTCGCGAGTGCGAGTGCCGCGACGATCGGCTTGACGCCGGCGCCGGTCGCGACCGCGGCTGCCGCGACGAGGGCGACGCCGGCGCCGAGCAGCGCGAATCCGAGATCGAACACGAGCGAGGCGCGGACCTCGCCGGCGGGAATCGGCCGATCGGGATGGTGCTCGCGATCGAGCTCGCGGTCGAACGCGTCGTCGAGCAAGCAGCCCGCGACGAACATCGCGATCATCGCGCCGCCCGCGAGCGCGACGGTCGACATCGCCGGGAATGCGTCCGCGCCCCGTGTCGTGGATCCGCTCGCGGGTGGCTTGCCGCCGGCGAGCGCGATCGCCGCCAGGACGTTGCTCGCGACGATCGGCAGGCTCGACGCGCGCGCGAGCCGGAGCGCCGTCGACAGCCGCGACCTCACGAAGCCAGTATACGGCCTAGTGCGAGGCCGGCACCCACACGGCCGCGCCGTCGACGATCTTTGCCACCAGCGCGGGCGTCTCGGTGTAGGCGCTGCCTTCGAGCCGCACGCGGTAGAGCGCGAGCGGGCCGACCGGCAGCGGTACGTCGACGTCGGGCGGCGGCGGCGGCAGGTCCTCGCCTTCGGCCTCGCCCGCCCGCGGTGGCGGCGGCGCCGGCTTCTTCGCGCTCCCGGGCCGGCCGCCGAACACGAGCGCGAACTTGCCGTCGGGCGCGATCGAGCCGGCGGTGTAGCCCTTCCAGCACTTGTACTCACCGCCCGTCGCGCGCACGAGGCACGCCGTCGCGCGATCCTGGACGAGCACCCACTGCGAGTCGTGCGACCACTCGACGGGCACGCCGGTCTCGATCGCCTTGCGGCGCGCGCCCTGGCCGTCGAGCTGGAACCCCATCAGCACGTCGGCGGCGGCCTTCTTGTGGGTGTCGACGTAGACCTCGTCGGCGTAGATGCCGAGCGCGCGCGTGCCGTCGGGGCTGGGCAAGAAGCCGCGCAGCGGTGCATCGGGCGCGACGCGCGTCGCTTGCTTGGGGCGCGCGGGCGGCGCGGTCCACACGCCGCCGGCGTCGGCCCACACCAGCTTGCGATCGGGCGGCAGGCCGGCGAGCCGCGCGCCGGGCGCCGGCACGTCGATCACCGTGGCGCGGCCGGTCGTGAGGTTCACGATCTGCGAGCCGTGGTCGGCGCGGCAGAACACGCACGCGCCGTCCTCGGCGAGCTGCGCCGGGCCGTTCGCGCACGGCAGCGGCGCGAGCTGCGTGGTCGAGCCGTCGAGCGGCATCCACTGCCACGCGCCGTCGAGGTCGGCGAGCAGGACCTTGCCGGTCGCGTCGGTGCGCAGCGCGCGCACCGTGGTCTTCGCCGGGAGCTTGGCGATCTCGGTCTCGCCTTTGCCGCGGGGATCGGCGCGGTACAGCGAACCGCCGCGCGCGTAGATGATCGTCGCGCCGGCGAAATCGTCGTCGGCGAAGGCGGGGGCGCCGAAGGCGAGCAAGAGGAGCGTGCACGCGACACGTGCACGTACACGAGTCATTTCACCAATCCCAGCGCGCGCTCGGCACTGCCGGTGAGCGAGGTCACGTAGCGGCCTTTTCCCGGCACGTCGAGCAGCACGACATCGCCGAAGCGCGGGAAGTGTACGTCGAGCGCCCGCGCGCCCTCGAGCTGGCGCGCGGTCTTGTCGAACTCGGCCTTCGTCAGCGGCTTGCCCTCGACGAACACCTCGCTCAAGAACTCGAGCGGCGCGATCCACGCCGCGCCGTCGCGCTGGATCTTGTCGCGCAGCACGCCGGGCAGATTGTCCGAGCGCCGGACGACTTGATCCCAGTCGCGCTTGCCGAGCGCGGCGGCGACGTCGAGATCGAACCGCTCGGCCGGAAACACGAGCACGACGTGACCGTCGATCTCCTTCGCGGAGATCGGCGGCCCCTTCGGCTCTGCTTTCACCGGCGCGGGAGCCGGCGCGGGCGCGGCCTTCGCCGGCTCCTTCTTCGCGGGCTCCGCCGCCTTCTTCGCGTTGCTCGACGGCGCGCCCGGGATCAGCGAGAACGTGTCGACCGCGCCGAGCTGCTGCTCCATCGCGAGCGACTTGCGCTGGTCCCACGTGCCGTCGGCCTCGAGCACGTCGACGACCACGACGTCGCCGCGCCGCTCGAACGACACGCCGGAGAGCCGCGCGAGGATCTGCTGGTCGTCGAGCTCCTCGAGGCGCTTCTCGTACGCGAGCAGCTTGGCCTCGAACTCCTTCTGCGACAGCGGCGTCGCGCGCCGCTTGCCGTCGACGTCGACCTGCGGATCGAGCGCCCACGGGAGCAGGCAGATCGCGCGCAGATCGCGGACGTCGCGCGCGACCAGCACCGCGTCGCCCCAGCTGCCGAGCGCGAAGATCCGGCCGAGCCGGATCGGGAGCGCCTGGCAGGTCTTGATCAGCTGCTCCTTGAGCGGGCGGAGGTCGACCTTGATCCACGGATCGGTCTGCGGATCCTTGCGCGGCGAGCTGGCCGCTTCGTCGAGCAGCATCAGCCGCCGCTCGCCGCGCCGCCGGAACGGCATCGACGGCGACAGCTCCATCTCGGCGCGCGGATCGAGCCGGTCGACGTCGAGCAGCTGCTTGGTCGCGAGCACGTCCTCGCCGCCGAGGCCGTCGATCAACGCCTTCTGATCGGGAGAGGCCGAGGCCTGGAAGATGAGGTCGGTGACGAGGCTGTCGAGCTGGAGCATCGCGCTGCCTCCTTTTAACCCGCTCGGGCAGCGCTCGCTATAGGTAGCCGCTGCGCTGGCGCAAGAGCCACTCGAGGCCGAGCAGCCCGACGAGCAGGACGAGCAGGCTAGGCCGGCTCCACAGCTCGACATCGGTCCGGCGGTCGACGCGAACGATCCTCGGCGGATCGAACGCCAGATCCTCGGGCAGCTCGTCGATCGTGCCGAGTGCACGGCCGCCGGTCGCGGTCGCGATCGCCTCGAGCGTCTCCCGATCGCCGACCGGGCGATCGAGCTCGGTGCCGTTCTCGCGGACGAGGAAGATGTCGGTCGCGGTGACGTCGTGACCGGCGATCTGGGCGTGCCCGACGACGCGATACACGCCCGGGCCGAGCCCGGCGCCGGCGCCGAGCTCGTACACCGAGGTGCCGTCATCGCCGACCTTGATCTTCGCGGCCTGCACCTGCTCGGCGTGCGCCGGGTCGGCGCCGCGCAGCACCGCGAGCGAGACCTCGCCGCCGGGTAGCGGCTGGTAGTCGCGGCCGAGCAGGCGCACGGTCACGCGCACCGGCGCGCCGGGCACGTACTCGACGGCGTCGGAGTCGACGTGCAGGTTGCGCAGATCGGGATCCTGGATCAGCCAGCGGATCGTGTTCTCCCACAGCTTCGTGTACTGGCGGCCGTCGTCGCCGGGCCGTGCCGCCGCGACGAAGCCGTAGCGCCACAGCGTGTCGGTCGTGACCGCGAGCGTGCGGCCCTTGCCGTATTCGCCCGCGACGATCACCGGCATCGGCTTGCCGGCCTTCGTGCGCAGCGTCGGATGCACGGCGAGCACGGTCGCGTCGGGCTTCGCGCCGGCGACGAGGTTCACGCCCTCGAGCGGCGGCAGCTGCTTCCACGCCGCGCGGTTGTCGTCCGCCGCGTAGCGCAAAGCTGTCACCGGGTGCGAGACGCCGGCATCGGTCAGCTGCGGCGAGAACTTCTGCGTGTCGAGCACGGGGCCGGAGTCGAACGGGCCGTACAGCTCGACGGGCAGCGCGGCGCCGACCGGAGTGCCGTAGTAGCCGCCCGACGTGAACGACTGCGCGCCGCCGAGCATGACGAGCGCGCCGCCGCCCTCGACGTAGCTTCGGATGTTCTCGAGGTAGTCGCCGATGCCGTACGGCAGGTACTCGAAGTTCTGCAGGATGATCACGTCGAACGACGGCAGCTGCTCCTCGAACAGCTCGCGCGTCGGGAACGGGATCAGCGACATCTCGTCGTTCGGCACGAGCGAGATGTCGTCCTGCGTGCGCAGGATGAAGAAGGAGATCAAATCCACGTTCGGGTTCGACTTCAGCATCTGGCGCAGCGCGCGGACGTCCCACGATGGCTGGCCCGACACCTGGAGCACGCGGATCTTGTCGCGGATCACGCGCATGACGAAGCTGCGCGTGTTGTTCGACGTGACCGCTTCGCCGGGCGCGACCGGCACGCCGATCTCGTAGACGTAGCGGCCGACGCGCGGCGGCGTGACCTCGAAGCTGACGGTGACGTCGTGCTCGCCGGCCGGCAGCTCGACGAGCTTCTGGCGCAGCGGCTGGCCGTCGGTCGACAGCGTGACCGGCACGGTGCCGCGCGGCAGGCCCGTCGTGTGGATCACCGCATCGATGCGCACGACCGTGCGCACGAACGCGAACTCGTCGGCCATCACCTTCGCGACCGCGCGGTCGCGCAGGCCGTCGCGCGCGGCCCACACCGTGTGCACGCGAGTGTCGAGCGAGTGCAGGAAGTCGCGCACCGCGCCGTCGCCGGAGTCCTCGTCGAAGCCGCCGGTCGCGGCGCCGTCGGAGATCAGCACGATGCCGGCGAGGTCGCGGCCTTCGTAGCGGCCGCGCACGTACTCGAGCGCCTTGCGGATCATCGTCGACTTGCCCTGCGCGGTGTCGGCCGCGAGCGCGGTCGGCGAGGCTGCGGCGACGGTGTCGCTGAACGTGTAGTAGTCGATCTGGTGGTCGCGCTGCCACGCGGCGAGCGCTTCGTGCGAGCTCGCGAGCAGGCGGCGCGCGCGCTCGATGCGCGTCGGGCCGGCCGGGCTTTCGGAGAGCGCCATCGAGCGCGAGTCGTCGACGAGCACGGCGATGCGATTGGGCTCGCGCGCGACCTGGCGCAGCTCGACCGCGGGCTCGAGGAACAGGATCATCGCCGCCACCGCCGCGGCGCCGCGCAGGCCGACGAGCAGGGCGCGCCGCCACGCCGATGCGCCGCGCGTCGCGCGCCACGACAGCAGGCCGACGCCGACGACCGCCGCGCCGCCGAGCCACAGCCCGAGCCGGCCCCACGGCGACAGCAGCACCCAGCGGTACTCGTTGAAGTCTTGGGCGCCGTGCGCGGCGATGCGCACGGTGAGCGCGACCAGCGCCTCCCCCGCGAGCGCGCCGCCGGTCGCGAGCGCGCCGACCGCGAGTGCGGCGCCGACGCGCGCACGCCCGCGCCGCGCGAGGACGAGCGCGGCGATCGCGAACACGACGCAGCACGCACCGAGCGCGTAGCGAGTGTGCCAGGCGAAGACTGCGATGCTCATTCGCCGATCACTCGCTTCACTCTTCCGGCTTCCAGCGCCGACGCTTCATGATGAACGGCACGTGCACCTGATCCGACTTGTAGTCGAGGCACAGCGCGTACATCACGATGTTCACGCCGACGCGGAACGCGAGCTCGCGCTGGCGCTCGCCGCCGGGCTCGCACGGGAAGTCGTAGTTGCCGAAGTCGTCGCGCGCCCACGCGCCGCCGAGATCGTTCGCGACGTACGCGCACACGAGCCGGCCGTCGTGGGTGACCGCCTCGAGGCCGGCCGAGATCGCGAGCCGGCCGACCGGCTTGTCGAGCAGGTAGAACGACTTGTAGATGACGTGATCGGGCGCGACCATCTCGAGCCCCTTGTCGGGCGGCGGGAAGATCGCGGACACCAGCTTGCGCACGGAGCCGTCGAACGCGCCGTCGGTCGAGCCCTCGGCGCTGTCGATCAGCAGGAAGCCGCCGAACGTGAGGAAGCGGCGCAGCGCGTCGATCGCGGCCGTGCTCGGCAGGTCGAACGCGCGGTCGCCGGAGAGATACAGCAGCGGCGTCTCGTGCAGGTTGCTGTCGGTCGGCGAGACGACCACGGGATCGAGCTCGACGTCGATCGACGTGCGCTTGTCGAGCTCCCACGCCATGCGCTTGAGCGCGCTCGGCCGCGGGTTCCAAGACGTGCCCGCGCCGAGCGCGAGCTGGCCGAACCGGAACTTCGAGCCGGGGCCGATCGCCCACGCGCGGCGCGACAGCGCGAACAGCGCGGCGGCGGCAAGCAGCTCCCTGCGGTTCACCACGCGACCTCGCTGCGCTCGGCACGTGGCACGAGCCTACCCGGCCCGTTCCCCACGCTTCGCTGCGCTACGCTTCCTAGCACGCACGACAATGTAGCGTGTGTTAGCGTCGCGTGCATGATGCGCTGGGTCGTCGTCGTGATGCTCGCCGCAGCGTCGGCGCCGGCCCTCGCCGACGACGCGAGCGCGCCGCCGGCCACGTTTCACGCCGGCCAGGTCGGGTTCTCGGTGCGATTCGGCATCGGCTACGAAGGCATCGCGCCGCGCAACGACGAGATCTACTGCGGCGAGACCGACTCGACCGCGCGCCACGGCTACGCGCCGATCTGCACGCAGCGCGCGCCGATCGCGCTCGATCTCGAAGCGTCGTACGGCGTGGCCAGGCACGTCGAGCTCCTGTTCGCCCTCCGGCTCGGCCTCGAGCAGGAGCCGGGCTCGACCCCCGCGACGAACGACGGCGCGCGCCCGCTGCAGCTCGCGCCCGGCGCGCGGTTCTTCTTCAGCGAAGCCGCGCACACCAAGCTGTTCTTCCAGCCGATGGCGGTATTCGACGTCGCGAACCAGCCGACCACGCTGGGCTCGCGCGGCACCGAATTCGGCGTGCGCGGGCTCGAAGGTTACTGGATCGACCTCCACCGCGCGTACGGCTTCTACTTCTATGTCGGCGAGACGCTCGGGGTCTCGCCGTGGCTCGAAGGCGAGATCGAGGGTGGGTTCGGGATCCAGGGTCGGTATCCGTAGGTGACGTAACGATCGCGGTGCTCCGCGCATCGCATCGTCATGGCCTTCGCGGATCACTTCTCGGCGGTCGCCGCCCGCTACGCGCGCTATCGCCCGCACTACCCGCAGGCGCTCGTCGACGCACTCGTGTCGCGCTGCGCGCGCCACGAGCTCGCGTGGGATGCCGGCTGCGGCAACGGCCAGCTGTCGGTGGAGCTCGCCGCTTCGTTCGAGCACGTGATCGCGACCGATCCGTCGCGGGCGCAGCTCGATTCCGCCGAGCCGCACGCGCGCGTCGAGTATCGCTGCGTGACGGCCGAGCAGAGCGGGCTGCCCGACGCCTGCGCCGATCTGGCGGTGGCGGCGCAAGCCGCGCACTGGTTCGACTGGCCGCGCTACGTCGTCGAGGTCGGGCGCATCGCGCGGCCGGGAGCGCTCGTCGCGCTCGTCGCCTACAACACCTGCACGATCGAAGGCGCCGCCGGCGAGATCGTGCTGCGCTACTACCACGACCTCGACGCATACTGGCCGCCCGAGCGGCGCATCATCGAGAGCGGCTATCGCGAGCTGGTGTGGCCGTGGCCCGCCGTCGACGCACCCGCGCTCGACATGATCGCGCGATGGACGCGCGACGAGCTCACCGGGTATCTGGCGACCTGGTCGGCGACGCAACGCGCGGTCGCCGCGAACGGGCCCTCCCGTTACGAAGCGGTGTGCGCCGAGCTGACGCGTGAGTGGCCCGACGCCGAGCAGCGCCGCGAGATTCGCTGGCCGCTCGCGCTGCAGTTCGCGCGGCGCTAGCCTGGCAGATGCATCTGCCGCGGTTCGCGCACGGCCCGGAGACGCTGCGCCTCGGCGATCTCGAGGTGCGCCGGCTCGGGTTCGGCGCGATGCGGTTGCCGGGCAAGGACGTGTGGGGCGAGCCCGATGATCCGGCGCGCGCGCACGCGGTGCTGCGGCGTGCGATCGAGCTCGGCGTGAATCTGATCGACACCGCCTGGTACTACGGCCCGCAGGTCGCGAACCGGTTGATCGTCGAGGCGCTGCATCCGTATCCGCGCGATCTCGTGATCGCGACCAAGCTCGGTGCGCGCCGGCCGCCCGACAAGAGCTGGGTCCCGGCGCTCGCGCCCGAGGAGCTGCGCGCCGGCGTCGAGCTCGATCTGCGCACGCTGCGGCTGGCGCAGCTGCCGATCGTGCACATGCGCTGGATCGATCAGAAGGACGTCACGTTTACCGCCGCGCTCGAGGCGATGCGCGAGCTGCAGCGGGAGGGCAAGGTGCGCCACCTCGCGCTCAGCAACGTCACGCTCGCGCAGCTCGAGCAAGCGCTCGCGACCGGTCCGATCGTCGCCGTGCAGAACGTGTTCAACCTGCGCGGCAGCGCCGGGCCGATTCCCGCTGCGGCGCAGCCCGACCTCGTGCTCGCCGCATGCGAGGCGCGCGGCGTCGCGTTCTTGCCGTACTTTCCGCTCGCGATCGGCGCGCTCGCGCTCGGCGGCGGCGCGCTCGATCCGATCGCGAAGCGGCTGCGCTGCACGCCCGCGCAGCTCGCGATCGCGTGGCTGCTCGCGCGCTCGCCCGTGATGCTGCCGATTCCCGGGACGAGCCAGGTCATGCACCTCGAGGAAAATGTCGGCGCGGTGCACGTCGCGATCGACGCGCCGACCCTCGCCGAGCTGTCGATGCGATCGAGCTGACGCGAGATCGGTCAGTCGCGCATGCGCAGTTGCTGCTTGCGGGTCTCGGCGGAGGCGTGACTTGCCGCGTGCGTCGCGTTGAACTGATCGGCGAGCGCCTTCATCTCGGTCGCCGCCTCGGCGCCGGGCACGGTGGTCTCGGCCATCTCGCCGCTGGTATCGAGGTAGTTGAACAGCGCGCGCGCCGTGTTGCAGTCGCGGCCGCCGTAGGCGAAGTAGCCGATCGCGTACGAGCCACCGCCGGCGGCCATGCCGCCGTAGGTGACGATGGCGCCGAGGCTCGAGCCCTGCGACGACAGGATCGGGCCGACGATCAACCCGGCCGCGATCAGCCCGAGGCCGACGTACCGCGGCACGTTCGCGCGCGTGCACTTGTGCGAGAGGTCGTCGAGCTCGGACAGCTTCTCGTCCCACTTGGGATCGGTGATGACCTTGAACTGCGCGGCAGTCAGCGGCTGCTCGCCGAGCGATGCGGTGGTCGTCGTGCGCGTGACCGGCTCGGCTTCGGTGTATGTCGTCTTGGTGCACGCGGGATCGCCCTCGGCGTGCCCGGCGGGGCACGACCACGCGGTCTTCGCGACGTTCTCGATCGCGGTGTTGGTTTCGGAGTGGACCTCGAGCGGCGCGCCCTCTTCGAGCGGCGGCAGCGGAACCCTGGGCGGCTTGGGCGGCGCCGAGCCGTAGCACGCGACGAGAGACAGCGAGAGCGGAGCGAGAAGCGCGACGGAACGCATGGGCAAGCACCTTTCGTGTTTTGGACGAAGGAGCGAGCCCGGGCAGCTCGGGCGGTCGCACGAAATCTGCTACCTCGGCTACGGGAACAGATCGTCGAGCACCGTGACGGCGCGGCCGACGAGGCGCTTCTTGCCGCCGTCCTCCGCGTCTTCGAAGTGCAGCGCTTCGACGACGATCCACGCCCGCTTGCCGATCACGAGCTCGGGCGCGCTGGCGAGCGACGGCGGCACGTCGAGCCACCAGCGCTCCATGTTGAGGCGCGAGCCTTGGCGCCCCGTGATGCGGGCGTTGACGAGGTACTTCCGCGCCGGATCGAAGCGCAGCTTGCCGTCGGATGCATCGCGCCACAGCGCGATCTCGTACGCGTGCAGCGGCTGGAGCTTCGCGAGGTCGACGATGCGCGGCGGTCGCGACACGGTCACGACCGCCGTCATCACGTCTTCGGGCCCGATCGGCAGCTGATAGATGTCGCTCTCCGACTCGCGACACACGACGAGCCAGTCGCCGACCTGCGCCGGGATGTGACCCTGCAACCCGTCGCTCGTGAACTGATACGTCTTGCGCTGACCCGCGACGTGGATGATCTCGACGTTCTCGGGCTCCTCGCCGAGATGACCGAGCAGCGTCTCGACCTTCGTCACCTTCCCCCAGTCCGCGGTCGGCTTGCCCGTCGCGGGATCGGGATGCGCGGCGTCGTACGGGATGTGACAGAACGCGTCGAGCGACGCGATTGCCGAGGCGCGTCGATACGGCTTCGCGTCTTCCATCGGTGGCGCCGGAGGCGCGGGTCGATCGGGCAACGTGATCGCGGCCGAGCCGTTGCTCGGCGGTGGCGCGGCCGAGCCCGCGGCCGGCACCGCGGCCGCGACCGTGACCGGGCGCTTGCGATGCGTGGTCGGCCTGGCCGGTCCGCTGCCGCTGACCGCCGGACCGCTGCCGCTGCCGGTGCCGCTGCCGCTGCCGCTGACCGTGACCGCTGGACCGCTGCCGCTGCCGCTGCCGCTGACCGCTACCGCTGCCGCCGCCGCAGCCGAACCCGCCGCCGCAGCCGAACCCGACGCCGTCTCCGTCTTCTGCGCCTTCCCCTGCCACCCCACCGCGATCCCGCCGACTCCTAGCGCCGCCACCGCGACCGCCGCCGCCGCCATCGTCCTCCTCATCCGCCGCGCGCCCGCCTTCGCCGGCGCCTTCGCCTCCAGCGCGGCGCGCATCGCGCCGATCAGCTCGCGCATCGTATCGAACCGATCGCGCGGCGCCGCCGCCATCGCGCGCGCCAGTACGCTCGCGACATCCGGCGCCAGCGACGGTGGCGGCGTCACGCCGGCGCGGATCGCGTCGAGCCGCACCGCGAGCACGATCGGAAACGGACGCGTCCCCGTCATCAGCTCCCACGCCATCACAGCCCACGCGAACTGATCGACGCGCGCGTCGAGTGCGTCGCCGCCGAGCTGCTCGGGCGCCATGTACGCCGGCGTGCCGGCGAGCGCGCCGGTCGCGGTCAAGTGCGGATCGATCGCGAGCGTCGATGCCTTGGGATCGATGTGATCGGCCGCGCGCGCGAGCCCGAAGTCCGTCACGATCGCGCGGCCGTCGCGCGTGACGAGCACGTTCTCCGGCTTGACGTCGCGATGGACGAGGCCGGCCTCGTGCGCGGCGGCCAGGCCCTCCGCCGCGCCGAGCAGCACGTCCACGAGCTCGCGCTTCGGGCGGCTCTCGTCGCACCATTGCCGCAGCGTCGCGCCCTCGATCAGCTCCATCGCGACCCACACGTCCTCGTCCTCGGTGCCGACGTCGTAGACGTGGCAGACGTTGGGATGCGACAGCCGCGCCAGGCTCTGCGCCTCGCGCACGAGCCGTGCACGGCCGGCTTCGTCGTCGCCGGCGCGCCGCACGACCTTGATCGCGATCGGCCGCGCGAGCTGCGGATCCCACGCGCGATACACGATGCCCATGCCGCCCGAGCCGAGCACGGTGTCGATGCGGTAGCGCCCGAAGCTCGGCGGCGTCTCGCCGCGCGCGTGATTCGACAGCGCGGCCCGGCACTCGGCGCAATCGTCGAGGTGCGACTCGAGCGTCGCCGCGTGATCGTCGCTGAGCTCGCCCGACAAGAAGCCGAGCAAGGCCTCGGCGGGTGGGCAGCCCCTCATCGCGACAGCAAGATCCGCGAGATCGAGAGCTCGATGTCGCTGTCGAGAAACCGCAGCAGGCTCTCGAGCTCGTCGCTGCCCATGCCGAGGCCGCTGACGAGCCGCTTGCGCGTGCCGCGGGATAGATCGGCGCGCGCGTCGGCCAGCCAGCGCGCGCACGTCGCGCGGTGGACGCGGTAGATGCGCGCGAGATCGTCGATCGTGAGCTCGTCGAGGATGTGCTGCCGGAGCAGGTTGCGCTGGCGCACTTCGAGGGCCGCGAACGACTCGCGGATCGCGCGCTTGAGCTGGTCGGTGTACTGCGAGCGCAGATGTTTCTGGCGCGGATCCGGCGTGCTGGCCGGCCAGTGGTCGAGCAGGATCTCGTCGAGCGTCTCCTCGCGGTCGCCACGGCGGATCAGCTTCAACGCCTTGCGCGTCGCGCTGATCCGAACCCACGCGGCGAGCTCGCCGCGACCGGCGTAGTCTCCGATCTTCGCGGGCGAGCCGTCCTTGGCCACGAGCAGCTCGAAGCGCAGCGCCTGCTTGACCTCGTCGGCGGTACCGCCGGCCAGCCGCATGCGGCGGAGCGCGACGTCGATCTGCGGCACGAGCTTGTCCTCGAACACGCGCAGCGCGGC
This sequence comes from Kofleriaceae bacterium, assembly GCA_035500135.1. GTDB lineage: Bacteria > Myxococcota_A > Polyangia > Haliangiales > Haliangiaceae > JABFXX01. The sequence continues at coordinate 19,445 of DATJXL010000355.1, read as the reverse complement.
CTTGTCGCCATCGGCGAGCGCGATCGCGAGGTAGAGGTCGGCATCGTGGAGATCCTCGAGCCGGGTCTCGGCGTCGTCGCGTACGCGCTCGGTCACCCGCGCCGCGATGACATCGTCGGCGACCGCGACGTCGGGCCACGCGGCACGGCCCGCCGCGCCGATGCGCGCGGCAGCTGCCTGGACTCGCGTGGCCAGATCATCCGGCACGTACGGATCCTATCCCGCCGCCCGCCCGTTGCCACGCCGATTTCGTGCGACCGGCACCCACCTGGGGGCTCGTCCGGGTGCCATGCAACGAATCTGGTTGGTCCTCGCGCTCGTGGCGGCCTGCGGCCGCGGGGGCTCACAAAATGGTAACGGCGGCGGTGGTGGCGGCGGCGGCGAGACCGACGCCGCCCTCGGCAGCGACGGCAGCGGCAGCGGCAGCGGCACCGACGGCTGCGCCTCCGGGCTCGTGCCGTGGCCGACGACCGGGACCGGGCCGACGGCGGTCACCGTCGGCGACTTCAACGGCGACGGTCAGCTCGATCTCGCGGCGGTCGATTACAACACCAGCAACGTGAGCGTGATGCTCGCGGTCGGCGGCGGGCGCTTCCTCGAGCACGTCGAGTACGGCGTGGGCTCGGAGCCGCACGGCATCGCCGCCGGCTATGTCGACGGCGACGGTCACCTCGATCTCGTGGTCGCCAACGAGGGCAGCTACTCCGCGAGCGTGCTGCTCGGTAACGACGACGGCACATTCCAGACCGCGCGCACGATCGCGCTGCCGGCGCAGCCGACCGGCGTGGCGCTCGGCGACTTCAACGGCGACGGCAAGCTCGACGCCGCGTTCGCGCTGTACAGCAACAGCACGGTCGGCGTGTTGCTCGGCAACGGCGACGGCACGTTCGCGACCGCGGTCACGTACATCGCCGGCGCGAACCCGATGGGGGTCATCGCCGCCGACTTGAACGGCGACGGCAAGGTCGACCTCGCGACGTCCGACTACTACGGCAATGCGGTGAGCGTCTTGCTCGGCAAGGGCGACGGCACGTTCGGGGCGAAGGCGGACTTCGCCGTCGGCTCGTACGCGAGCAGCCTCGTCGCGGCCGACCTGAACGGCGACGGCAAGGTCGACATCGTCGCGGCGACGTACAGCGGCGCGAGCGTCTTGCTCGGTGCCGGCAACGGCACGTTCGCGACGCAGGTCACGTACGCGTTCGCCGGCGCGCAGGGCGTCGGAGTCGGCGAGCTCACCGGCGACGGCAAGCCCGACATCGTGGTCGTCGGCGATAGCAGCCCCGCGATGGCGGTGCTGCCGGGCAACGGCGACGGCACGTTCGGCACCGCGCAGCCGTATGGCGCGGGCTCCGCGCCCGCGGCCGTCGCGGTCGCCGACGTCAGCGGCGACGGCCGCGCCGACGTCATCGTCGCGAACAGCAGCAGCGCGACCCTCGCCGTGATGCTCGGCGGCGGCAGCGGCCTGCGCACGCCGGCACAGCCCGCGACCGCGCCCGGGCCGACCGCGGTCGCCGTCGGTGACTTCGACGGCGACGGCAAGCTCGACGTCGTGACCGCGGACGCGAGCGCGAACACCGCGAGCGTGCTGCTCGGCAAGGGCGACGGCTCGTTCGCGGCCAAGCGCGACTGGGGCACCGGCACGTCGCCGTTCGCGATCGCGGTCGCCGACTTCAACGGCGACGGCAAGCTCGACATCGCGACCGCGAACGAAGGCGCGAACACCGCGAGCGTGCTGCTCGGCAAGGGCGACGGGACGTTCCAGCCGAAGGTCGACTACGCGGTCGGCAGCGCGCCGTACGGGATCGTCGCGGCCGACTTCAACCTCGACGGCAAGCCCGATCTCGCAGTCGCGAACCTGTCGTCGGGCACCGTGAGCGTGCTGCTCGGCAACGGCGACGGCACGTTCCAGACCCAGAAGACGTTCAGCGCCGGTTCCGAGCCGTACGGGCTCGCGGTCGGCGACCTCAGCGGCAACGGCAAGCTCGGCCTCGTCGTCGCGGCGTACGGCAGCTACGGTCCATACGTGCTGGCGGGCAACGGCGACGGCACGTTCCAGACTCCGACCCTGGTGTCGACGAGCTACTACGCGCGTGCGGTCGCGGTCGGTGATCTCGACAACGACGGCCACGCCGACTTCGCGGTCGTGCATCAGAGCTCGAACCTCGTGTACGTCGTGCACGGCAACGGCGACGGCACGTTCGGCATCGCGACGTCGTACCCGACCGGCGCGTCGCCGATGGCGATCGCGATCGGCGACCTCGACGGCGACGGCTTCGCGGACCTCGCGATCGCCGACGAAGGCGGCAACACGATCAGCGTGCTCTACAACAAGGGCGACGGCACGTTTCACCCGAAGCTCGACTTCGCGGCCGGTCAGGGTCCGCAAGGCGTCGCGATCGGCGACTTCACGGCCAGCACCGGCCGGGATCTCGTCGCCGCCAGCACCGGCAACAGCGTGGCGAGCGTGCTCGTCGGCGCCTGCGCGCCGTAGTGCTACGTTCGCCGGATGTACCGGCTGCTCGCGCTCGATCTCGACGGCACGCTGTTGCGCCGCGATCATTCGGTCGACGAGCGCGACCGCGCGGCGATCGCGGAGCTGCAGCGTGCCGGCGTCGCGGTGACGATCGTGACCGGCCGGCTGCATTCGGGGGCGCTGGGTGCGGCGCGCGCGTGTGCGATCGAAGGCGCGATCGCGTGCGTCGAAGGCAGCCACCTCGTCGAGGTCGACACCGCGCGCACGCTCGCGCGTCACCCGATGTCGCCGGCGGTGACGGCGCTGCTTCGCGAGCAGTTCGGCGCGCACGGGCTGGCCGCGTTCGTGTTCGAAGCCGACGGCATCCACCACGACGCGAGCGGCGAGCCATACGCGGGCTACGTGCGCACGTGGTCGCCGAAGCTGCAGCTCGTCGAAGAGGCGCTCGACGCGCGCGTGTGGGCGAGCGATCCGCTCGCCGCGGTCGCGGTCGGCGAGGCCGATGCGGTCGCGGCCGTGCACGCCGCGTTGCGCCCGCACGCCGCGCAGGTGTTCAGCGTGAGCTTTCCGGTGTGGACGATCCCCGGCACGCACGCGGTGCTCGTGCGCACCGCCGGACCGACGAAAGGAACCGCGCTCGCCGAGCTGTGCGCGGTGCGCGGCTGCACGCTCGCCGAGGCCGTCGTCGTCGGCGACTGGGTCAACGACGTGCCGATGTTCGAGGTCGCGGGCCGCTCGTTCGTCATGGGCAGCGCGCCCGAGGCCGTGCGCGCGGCGGCGAGCGACGTGCTCGCGTGCGAGACCGGCGCAGGCGGCGGGATCGCCGAGGCGATCCGGCGCGCGTTCGGGTAGGCTCGCGCTCGGTGAGCCTGCACGAGCTGTTCGACGTGATCTTCCGCTGGGCCCACGTGATCGCCGGGATCATGTGGATCGGCAACTCGATGCTGTTCAACTGGCTCGATCGCAACCTCGAGAAGTCGGCGGACCTCGCCCGGCTGTCGCAGGGCAAGCTGTACATGGTCCACTCCGGCGCGTTCTACGACGTCGAGAAGAAGCTGCTCGAGCCGGGCGAGATGCCGGCCACGCTGCACTGGTTCAAGTGGCAGAACTTCACGACGTGGGCGACCGGCATCTGCCTGCTCGTCGTCGTCTATTACCTGAACGGCGCGGCGTTCCTCGTCGATCCGTCGCTGCACGACGTCAGCCCGCTCGTCGCGATCTCGATCTCGCTGTCCGCGTTGTTCGTCGCGTGGATCGTCTACGACGGCGTGTGGGACTCCCTCGGCAAGAGCCGGCCGCGCCTCGCGACCGCGCTCTCGATCGCGATGCTGTTCGGCGCGATCTACGGCTTCTCGCGCGTGTTCAGCGGGCGCGCCGCGTACATCGAGACCGGCGTCCTGATCGGCACGCTGATGACCGGCAACGTGTGGTTTGTCATCGTGCCGTCGCAGCACGCGCTGGTCGCGGCGACGAAGTCGGGCCAGCCGCAGGATCCGGCGCTGTCGATCGCCGCGAAGCAGCGCAGCATCCACAACAACTACCTGACGTTTCCGCTGCTGTTCATCATGGTCTCGAACCACTTCCCGGCGGCGACCACCCATCACCTGAACTGGCTGATCCTGATCGCGGTGATCATCGGCGGCGCGGGCGTGCGGCACTTCATGAACATCCGGTATCTCGGCGCTGGTCGCGAGCTGAAGACGTCGGCGTGGCTCGCGCCGGCGGTCGCGATGGCGGCGGTCGCGGCGGGCGGCCTCATGATCGTGTCGCGCGTCGCAGCGACGCCGAAGTACGGCCTCGACCATCCGGTCACGTTCGCGCGCGTGCAGGAGATCATCGGCAACCGCTGCGTGCGCTGCCACAGCCTGCATCCGGCCGACGAGGTCTTCACCGCGGCTCCGGTGGGCGTGATGTTCGACACGCCCGACCAGATCCAGCTGATGGCGCCGCGCATCAAGTACCGCGCGTACGAGCTCGCGAACATGCCGTTCAACAACAAGACCCAGATCAGCGACGGCGAACGCGCCGAGCTCGCGGCGTGGGTCGACGCCGGCGCGCCGATCAAGTGACGCGCGCGAACCGCGACTCGGCGTCGAGCGTGGCGCAGCGCGCGCGTGTGCTGCGGCCGCTGTACCGCGCGCTCGACGCACACGACGTGACCGGCGATCGCGCCGAGGTGCAGCTCGTGCGCCGCCTCCAGCTCGCGATGGCGATTGGCTCGATCCCGCTGATCGGCGCGCTCGGCGGGATGTTCGCGATCGGCGGGCACGGCAGGCCGGCGCTGTGGTGCTTCGCGTACTGCGGCGCGACCGCGTTGCTCGTGCTCGCGCTGGTCGCGACCGGCCGGTTCGGCGTGCTGCGCGTGCCGCACCTGCTCGTCGTCGGTGCCGCGCCGATCGCGCTCACGCTCGCGCTTGGCGGGTTCGCCTCGGGCGGCGGCGTGTTCATCTGGGCGCTGCTCGTGCCGGTCGCGGCGACGATGTTCGGCGTGCGCCGCGCGCCGCTATTCTACGTCGGCGCCGCCGGCTCGCTGCTCGCGGTCGCGTTGCTGTCGCGGCCGGAGCGCGCGGAGCTGTCGCCGCGCGAGCTCGACTTTTTCTTCGCGTTCAACACGATCGCGTTTACCGGGTTTCTGTTCGCGAGCCTGCGCTACTTCGTCTCGCGCATCGATCAAGAGAAGGCGCGCGCGGAGGGTTTGCTCGCGCGCGTGTTGCCCGGGCCGATCGTGCGCCGGCTCAAGCGCGGCCAGACGCAGATCGCGGATCACCTCGAGAGCGTGACTGTCGTGTTCGCGGACATCGTCGGGTTCACGCCGCTCGCGGCGCGGCTGTCGCCGTCGGAGGTCGTCGAGCTTCTCGACGACATCTTTCGCAACTTCGACGCCCTCGCCGCCGAGCACGGCGTCGAGAAGATCAAGACGATCGGGGACGCGTACATGGCCGTCGCAGGTGCACCCGAGCGGTGCGACGATCATGCCGCACGGGCCGCGCGGCTCGCGCTCGCGATGCGCGCCTACGTGCAGAAGCTCGCGGCCGAGCGCCGGATGCAGCTGGCGATGCGGATCGGCGTCCACACCGGCGAGGTCGTCGCCGGCGTGATCGGCGCGCAGCGATTCGCCTACGACTTGTGGGGCGACACCGTGAACACGGCGAGCCGCATGGAGTCGCACGGCGCGCCGAACGAGATCCAGCTCACGGCCGCGGCGCGCGACGCGCTCGGTGCCGCGTTCGTCACGCGCGAGCGCGGACCGATCGAGGTCAAGGGCCGCGGCATGCTCGTCACGTTCTGGCTCGACGGTGCCGCATGACCGCAGAGATCGACGACGTTCGCCGCCGTTCGTTCGATCGCAACGCCGCGCTCTACGACGCCGCGCGGCCGTCGTATCCCGACGCGCTCGTCGACGCGATCTTCGCGCGCACGCGGGCGCGTCGCATCGTCGAGATCGGCGCCGGCACCGGCAAGGCGACGGTGCCGTTCGCGCGCCGCGGCGTGGCGCACGGCGTCGCGATCGACGCGCTCGAGCCCGGGCCGAGCATGGCGGCGATCCTGCGCGAGCGCGTCGCGCCGTATCCGAGCGTGCGCGTCGTCGAGACCACGTTCGAGGACTGGGACGGCGACGCCGGCGCCTACGATCTCGTGCTCGCCGCGCAGTCGATCCACTGGATCGATCCCGCGGTGCGCTACGCGAAGATCGCGCGCGCGCTCGCGGCCGGCGGCTGGGCGTGCATCGTGCGCAACGAGAAGGCCGGCTGGGATCCCGAGCTGCGCGCCGAGCTCGATGCGGCGTACGCCCGGTGGCCGCCGCCGCGCGACAACCAGCCCGGCGATTCCGCCGCCGACGCGCGCCGCGAGTACGCCGCGCAGCTCGCCGCGAGCAACCTGTTCGGCCCGGTCGTCGTCGAAGAGGTCGCGTGGCACCAGCGGTACACGACCCGCGAATATCTCGATCTGCTTGCGACGTATTCGGATCACGCACTGCTCGCGGCCGACGCACGCGCATCGCTGTTCGCCGCGATCGCCGCCGCGATCGATCGCCGTGGCGGCGCGTTCGTCGTGCCCTACGTGTCTCTCGCGTTCCTCGCGCAGCGCGGCGTTTGATCTACAATAGCCGCGTGGGCGAGCAGCCAGCGAGCGCTCCCGCCATCGGCGGTGACTGGACCTGCGCGACGTGCGGCGCGCAGTACCCCGCCGACTTCGCGGTGTGCCCGCGCGATGCGACGCCGCGCGCCGAAGCGGTCGCGAAGACCGGCGATCCGCTGATCGGCGAAGTTCTCGGTCGCACGTACCGCATCATCGGCGTGCTCGGCGAGGGCGGCATGGCGCGGCTGTACGAGGCCGAGCACCTGCGCATCGGGACGCACTTCGCGATCAAGGTCATCCACGACGATCTCGCGCGCAACGCCGATCAGCTCGTGCGGTTCGAACGCGAGGCGCGCGCCGCGGCGCGCATCGACAGCGAGCACGTCGTCCGCGTCGTCGACGTGCTGCGCACCGCCGACGGCCGGCCGTGCCTCGTCGAGGAGCTGCTGCACGGCGAGGACCTGCAGGCGATGCTCAATCGCGTGAAGAAGCTGTCGTGCGGCGAGATGATCCCGATCGCGCGCCAGATCTGCCAGGCCGTCGCCGACGCGCACGCGGCGGGCGTCGTGCACCGCGATCTCAAGCCGTCGAACGTGTTCCTGTGCAAGCGCGCGGGCGAGCCGCTCGTCAAGGTGTTCGACTTCGGCGTCGCGAAGCTCGACGACGACGAGAACCTGACGCGCACCGACGCCGTGATGGGCACGGCCGCGTACATGGCGCCGGAGCAGGCGCGGCGCGCGGCCGACGCCGGCCCGCTCGCCGACGTCTACTCGATCGGCGCGATCCTCTATCACGCGCTCGCCGGCGAGCCGCCGTACGGCAACGTGCCCGCGCTCAGCCGGTTCGCGCTGGTCCTCCACGAGGAGCCGGCGCGGCCGCGCACGATCGAGCCATCGATCCCCGACAACGTCGAGGCCGTGATCCAGCACGCGATGGCGCGCGAGGTCGGGTCGCGCATCGCGAGCGCGGGCGAGCTCGAGAGTCAGCTCGCCGCACTCGACAGACCGGCGCCGGCGGCGCGCATCGCACGCGCGTCGACGCCGCAGATCGTCTCCGCCGACGCGCAGACGATCGCGCGCCGCGCGCGGCTCGCGCGGCCGACCGCGATCCTCGTCGCCGTGCTGTCGAGCCTCGGCACCGGCGCGTGGCTCGCCGGCTTGCTCGCGTCGGCGCTCGGCGTGTCGAGCGGCGGCGAGAGCGTGCTCATCACGCTCATCGCGCTCGGCGCGGCCGCCGCGATCGCCGCGTTCCACGTGCGCGCGCTGCGCCCGCGCTGGAACAGCTCCCCCGCGGTTCAGAGTCACACGCGGCCGGCGGCGCGCGCGCTGCTCGCCGGCTCGGTCGCGCTCGGCTTGCTCGAGCTCGCGACCGTCGGTTGTGCGGCGATCGCGCACGCGGTGCTGCTCGGCCCGACGGCGCAGCTCGTGCTCGCGGGGCTGGTCGCCGCGGTCGCGCTCGGGTGGGAAAGGTTCCACCTCGACGAGCGCGTCCGCGACCGGATCGGCTAGTCTTAGCCGGTCATGGAAGCGGGCTCGATCATCGGTGGGCGCTACCAGCTCGTCGATCTCGTCGACGAAGGCGGGTTGTCGACCGTGTGGCAGGGCGTGGCGCGGTCGAGCGAGGTGTTCGCGCGGCCGGTCGCGGTCAAGGTGATGAAGCGCGCGTTCTCGCAGGTCGGCGGCCCGTACCTGTCGATGTTCATCGAGGAAGCCCGCATCGGCGCGCACCTCCAGCACGCCAACTTGATCCAGGTGCTCGACTTCATCGTCGAGGCCACGCCGGCGGGGCCGGTGTACTGCCTCGTGCTCGAGTGGATCGACGGCGTGAACTTGAAGACGATGATGCGCGTCGAGAAGGACATGGAGCGCCCGACGTCGTGGGCGTTCGTCGCGACCGTCGGCCTGCGCGTGCTGCGTGGGCTGGCGGCGGCGCACGAGCATCGCGGCGCCGACGGCAAACCGGCGCCCGTGATCCATCGCGACGTCGCGCCGCAGAACATCTTGCTCGGGCTCAACGGCGACGTGAAGCTGTCCGATTTCGGCATGGCGCGCGCGAGAGATCGCGTCGCCGAGCTGACCGCGCCCGGCTTCGTCAAGGGCACGCTCTCGTACATGGCGCCCGAAATCTTCGTCGGAAAACCGGCGGGTCCCGCCAGCGATCTGTTCTCGCTCGGCATCACGCTGTGGGAGGCGCTCACGCGCGAGCGGCTGTTCCACGCGAAGAAAGACGCCGAGGTCGTCGACAAGGTCCGGCGCTGCGAGGTGCCGTCGCTCGCCGAGAAGCGCCCCGACATCCCGGCGAAGCTCGCGGCTGCGATCCACACCGCGCTCGCGGCCGATCCGGCGAAGCGCTTCGTGTCCGCGCGCTACATGGCCGACGAGCTCGGCGAGACGCTGAGGGCGAGCGGGTGGGGCGATGGGGACATGATCGTCGCGAGCGCGGTGGCCGAGGCCCGCGCGTCGCTGCAGCAGGTGCCGGAGGCGCCGGCGACCGTCGAATGATGTCGCCGCGGGTTCTGCGCTCGCGTCGCGTCGTCTTGCCAGACGGCGTGCGGCCGGCCGCGATCCACGTTGCCGGCGACGGCACGATCGCGCGCGTCGCCGACAGGGAAGATGCCGGCGCGTGTGAAGACTTCGGCGAGCTCGCGATCCTGCCCGGCATCGTCGACACCCACGTGCACCTGAACGAGCCCGGCCGCACCGAGTGGGAGGGCTTCGCGACCGCGACGCGCGCGGCCGCGCTCGGCGGCGTGACCACGCTCGTCGACATGCCGCTCAACTCGATCCCGCCGACGACGACGCGCGAGGCGTTCGCGGCCAAGCGCGACGCCGCGCGCGGACAGTGCGAGGTCGACGTCGGATTCTGGGGCGGCGTCGTGCCGGGCAACCAGCGCGAGCTGCCGGGCCTGATCGCCGACGGCGTGCGCGGCTTCAAGTGCTTCCTCGTGGACTCCGGCGTGGCCGAGTTCGGCTGGGTCGGCGAGCCCGAGCTCGCGCCGGCGATGCAGATCCTCGCCGCGCTCGGCGCGCCGCTGCTCGTGCACGCCGAGCTCGCGGGACCGATCGATGCCGCGACCGCAGCGCTCGGCGGCGCCGATCCGCGCTGCTATGCGACGTATCTCGCGTCGCGCCCGCCGGCTGCCGAGGAGCAAGCGATCCAGCTCGTCACGCGGCTGTGCCGCGCGACGCGAGCGCGCACGCACGTCGTGCATCACAGCGCCGCATCCGCGCTGCCGCTGTTGCGCGCCGCTCGCGCGGAGGGGCTACCGCTCTCCGCCGAGACGTGCCCGCACTACCTGCACTTCGCGGCGGAGACGATTCCGGACGGCGCGACGCCGTTCAAGTGCGCGCCGCCGATCCGCGACGCCGCGAACCGCGACGAGCTATGGCGCGCGCTCGCCGAAGGCGTGCTCGAGCTCGTCGCGAGCGATCACTCGCCGTGCTCGCCGGGCTTGAAGCAGCTCGAAGCCGGCGATTTCGTCGCGGCCTGGGGCGGCATCTCGGGCCTGCAGCTCGCGCTACCGGTCGTGTGGACCGAGGCGAGCGCGCGCGGCCACACGCTCGTCGATCTCGCGCGCTGGATGTGTGCGGGCCCGGCGCGGCTCGCGAACCTCGCGGGCCGCAAGGGCGCGATCGCGCCGGGCGCCGACGCCGACCTCGTCGTGTTCGCCGACGGCGAGTCGTGGACGGTCACGCCCGACGCGGTCCACCACCGCCACAAGGTCACGCCGTACGCGGGCGAGACGCTGCGCGGCGCGGTGCACGCGACGTTCTTGCGCGGCACGAAGATCGCCGAGCGCGGCCACGTCGTCGCGAACGGGCAGGGGGCACTACTGTGAGCGACGACAAACCGGCGTTTCTCGAGCTTCCGGATCTCGCATGCGATGCCGTCGGCGGCGCCGCGATCGCGTGCAACGACGAATTCTTCGCCGAGAAGGAGAACCTGCTGCGCGCCCACGCCGCCGAGTGGCGCGAGCACGAGTACACCGACCGCGGCAAGTGGATGGACGGCTGGGAGACGCGCCGCCGTCGCGAGCCGGGTCACGACTGGTGCATCGTGCGGCTCGGCATGCCCGGCGTGATCCACGGCGTCGTCGTCGACACCGCGTTCTTCCGCGGCAACTTCCCCGAGTCGTGCGCGATCGACGCGTGCGAGATCGACGACCCGCTCGATCTACGCGCGCTGCAGACCGCGACGTGGACGAACATCTTGCCGCGCACCGAGCTGCGCGGCGACGCGAAGAACGCGTTCCCGATCGCGTACCAGCAGCGGTTCACGCACGTACGCCTCGACATCTTCCCCGACGGCGGCGTCGCGCGGCTGCGCGTGCACGGCAAGGTCGTCCCGAGCTGGTCGCGGCTGCGCGCGGGCGGCCTGATCGATCTCGCGGCGCTCGAGCACGGCGCGTGGGTCGAGTCGTGCACCGACATGTTCTTCGGCTCGCGCAACAACTTGATCAAGCCGGGGCCGTCGCGCTCGATGGCCGACGGTTGGGAGACGAAGCGGCGGCGCGGGGAGGGCTACGACTGGGCGATCGTTCGCCTCGCGTGCGCCGGCACGATCGAGCGGCTCGAGATCGATACGTCGCACTTCAAGGGCAACGCGCCGGGCCGCTGTATCGTCGACGGCGCGGACGCGAGCAACAACGGCTGGCAGACGCTGCTGATGTCGCCGCTCCAGCCGCACACGCGCCATGTCTTCGACGGCGAGCTGCGCCGTATCGGACCGGTCACGTCGTTGAAGCTGTCGGTGCTTCCCGATGGCGGCGTCGCGCGGCTGCGCGCGTGGGGTACGCCGGTGCCCGAACCATCGCCTGGGCTCGATCGCCTGAACGCGATGCCGCCGCTCGACGCGACCGCCGCGCTTCTGCGCTGCTGCGGTTCGTCGCGGTGGACCGCAGCGATGGTCGGTGCGCGCCCGTTCGAGGATGCCGCTGCGCTCGCGCGCATCGCCGAGCGCGTGTGGTGGTCGCTCGGCGAAGCCGATTACCTCGAGGCGTTCGCGGCGCATCCCAAGATCGGCGAAGCCTCCGCCTCGAAGTGGTCGCAACAGGAGCAAGCCGGCGCCAGCAATGCCGACCCACAGATGCTCGCCGACCTCGCCGAGATCAATCGGAGCTACGAGGCGAAGCACGGCTTCATCTACATCGTGTGCGCGACCGGGCGAAGCCTCGAGGAGATGTGGTTACTGGCCCGCGCGCGCATCCACGGCTCGCGCGACGGCGAGATCCTGCACGCCGCCCAGGAGCAAGCGAAGATCACGCGGCTGCGCCTCGGCAAGCTGCTCGAGGAGCTCGCATCATGATCACGACCCACGTCCTCGACCTCGCCGCGGGCAAGCCGGGCCGCGGCATCGCGATCGAGCTCGAGCGCGCCGAGCACGGCGTGTGGCACCTCGTCGGCGGCGGCGTCACCGACGACGACGGCCGCCTGCGCACGCTCACTCCCGCCGGCCCGGTTCCGGAAGGCACGTATCGCATCCGGTTTCAGGTCGGCGCGTACTTCGCGGCGCGCCAGCAAGATGCATTCTTCCCGCTCGTCGAGATCCAGTTCAACGTGACAGACGGGACGCAGCATTATCACGTGCCGCTCTTGCTTTCGCCGTTCGGCTTCTCGACCTACCGCGGCAGCTGACGATGCGTTACAACGCGCGCCATGTCGGCTCGCACCACGCTCCCGCAAAAGAAGCTCGAGAAGATCCTCGCCCGCGTCGAGCGCGCGCAATCGCGATTCTGGCGGCGCTATCCCGGCGATAGCGGCGCGCGCCAGCCGGTGCACACCGTCTACGGCGGCGCGCACCTGTTCTCGGCCGACACCCCCAAGAAGCTCGGCGAGCTCGCGCTGCGCGCGCTCGACACCTACGCCTCCGATGCCGCGACGTTCGCCGAGGCGATCGGCATCCGCGGCGAGCTCGGGCCGAAGGTCCTCGAGCGGGTGCGCGACAAGCTGCGCCGCGAGCCCGTCGAGGATTTCCGCATCGACTTCGAGGATGGCTACGGCAACCGCGCCGACGAGGAAGAGGACGGCCACGCGATCCAAGCCGCGCAGCAGGTCGCCGCGGCTGCGGTCGGCGGCACGCTGCCGCCGTTCTGCGGCATTCGCATCAAGCCGCTGACGCGCGATCTCGCGGCGCGCTCGCTGCGCACGCTCGACGTGTTCCTGACCGAGCTCGTCGGCGCGACGAACGGCCACCTGCCCGACAACTTCGTCGTCACGCTGCCGAAGATCCAGTCGCGCACCGACGTCGAGCTGCTCGTCGAAGCGTTCGAGCTGCTCGAGGATCGTCTCGATCTCGCGAGCGGCGCGCTGCGCCTCGAGATCATGGTCGAGACCACGCAGAGCATCTTCGATCCGCAGGGCCGCTCGATGCTTCCGCGCTTGCACCGCGCCGCCGCGGGTCGCCTTTCGGGCGCGCACTTCGGAACGTACGACTACACCGCGAACTGCGACATCACGGCGGCGCAGCAGCGCATGCGTCACCCCGCGTGCGATTTCGCGAAGGACATGATGAAGGTCGCGTTCGCGGGCACCGGCGTGATGCTGTCGGACGGCGCGACCAACATCATGCCGGTCGCGCCGCATCGCGGCTCGAATCTCACGGCCGACCAGCAGCGCGAGAATCGCAACGCGGTGTTCTCCGCGTGGCGGTTGCACGCCGACGACGTGCGCCACTCGCTGGTTCAGGGCTTCTATCAAGGTTGGGACCTGCACCCCGCGCAGCTCGTACCCCGCTACGGTTCGGTGTACGCGTTCTTCCTCGACGGGCTCGCCGCGGCGAGCGAGCGGCTTCGCAACTTCGTCGGCAAGGCAGCACAGGCGACGCTCGTCGGCGACGTCTTCGACGACGCCGCAACCGGCCAGGGGTTACTAAACTATTTCTTGCGCGGAATCGCGTGCGGTGCGGTGACCGAGCAGGAAGCGCTTGCGACCGGGCTGTCGCTGGAGGAGATCCGCGGGAAATCATTCGTGAAGATCATGGCCGCTCGGCGCGCGAGCGCCTGAATTTTGCACAACCTTCACGGTAGGACCTGTGTTACGCCCTAGCCCATGATCGACATTCAGATCAAGGCAAGGCGCGGTGACAAGGCGCTGGCGCAGCTGATCGCGTCGACCCAAGGCGAGGACGTGCGCGATGCTGGCGTCGCGCAAGTCGCGACGCTGGTGCGCACGCACCAGGCCGAAGTCGAGAAGTCGCGGCCGTCGAAGCACGACGTCGAGACGGTCGACTTCAAGAAGCTCGACCTCGACTCCGACAACGACTGGTCCGACATCTGACGCGCCGCGCGCTCGACGACCTGTGGGACGAGGCCGAAACCGAATCGACCGCTCCATCGCCTCGCATCCCGCCCCGCATCGCGAACCTGTTCAAGCCCGTCGAGCTCGATCGCTCGCGCTTGCAGCTTCCGTCCACATCGGGTAGACGTAGGTCCCCTCGGTGGATGTAGCTCAATTGGTAGAGCACCAGGTTGTGGTCCTGGGTGTCGTGGGTTCGACCCCCATCATCCACCCCAAAGTTCCCTGACAGTTACGTAGCGTTTTTCGATCCTGCTGCCACCTGGCTGCCACGACCGCCGAACACCAGCGCGATCGCAACGCGCCGGTCGGCCTCCGCGACGTCCACCTAACGCATGGTCGTCTGCACGACCGTGTCGAATTCTCCCGTCGGCAACCCCGGGCGGAGCGGTCCCGACATCGTGATTTCGAGACTCGATCAATCTTTCTCGCGGTTGACCAGGAGATCACGCGAGAGCTGCCGATCAGCTGAGGTCACGGCTCCGCTCTGTGGCAGCGCGCACAGCGTCGAGTTGTTGCCTGAACCTACCGCTCCGACGCCGGGGAGCCCCGCTTAGCTTGTCGCGCATGCGATTTGCGATCTCGACGCTGCTCGGTATCGGGTTGCTGGCGTGCGGCAGCTCCCATCACTCCTCTCCAGACGCTTCGACTGACTCTTCGCAGCAGGGTGCGATGACGCTGACGATCTCGACCTATCGCGCCTCCGGTCCGATCAACATCCCGCTCGTCGCCGTGCAGGATGGCGATGGGCCGTGGACGGTGCTGACCGGTACCATGGGTGTCTATACGGCGACGCTCCATGACGATCGCTACGGCGTGGTGACGAGTTGCGTGACCTCGGCGTCTTCGGGCGTGGATCTCTGGTACGGGGCCGTCTCCGACGCGACCACGCTGTACGTCGAAGACTGCGCGGATCCCGGCCCGGCGGTGGCCAACATCAGCGGCACCGTCACCGGTGCGGCCGCCGGCGATCCGATGAGCGTGCTCGACGGATACTTCGGCGAAACGGATCTCGCGGCCGGCATGACGATGTACACGCTGTCGACGTACGCCGTCGCGCAGAGGCTGATCGCGGAGGAGCTCGTCGACACGCGGCCCGTCAAGCTTGCCACGGTCGATGGCATCGTCACCGATGGCGCGACGATCGACTTCGATCTCACTGCCGGTTTCGCCCCGGCGACGCAAGCGCTCACTGGCAACTGGATCGAGGGCGCGGAGCTGTCCTATCGCGACGCTGACGGCGTTTCGGTGATCGACATCGCGACCACCCCGTTCGACACGTTTCGCGCGTTTCCGGCCGATAAGCTCGGCAGCGGCCTCGACCGGCTCGTCATCACGGGCCCGAATGGGAGCGGCGTGATTCGCTATTTCAAGACTCCCGCAGATCAACAGGTCACATTGCCGACATCGCCGCTGCTCATGCAGCAACCGATCGCGAGCGCGACGCCCTATCCGAACGTCGGTTTCACGGTGCCGGTGCAGGCAGATACGACCTACGACCTGTACTTCTCGACGACCAACACGACGAACATCACGCGCGGCTTCTCGATCGAGATGACGCCGGCATGGGTCGCGAAGAAATATCCTGGCGGCGCGCCGATCGCCTACACCGCGCCCGACCTCCACGCGCTTGCCGGATGGAGCACCGACTATCAGCCCGAGGCCGGGATCGCCCTCGACTGGACGATCTCGCCGACGAAGTACACGAACATCGATTGGTTTCCCAGCGTGCCGCCCGGAACGCTGTACGCTCACGACGGCGGCGAGCTGGCATTCACCAACCTTGTCGGTCAGCTTCCCGCACCGTAGCGACGACACGCGGACATCGGGGTTTCGGGGCTCGATCAATCTCTCTGGAGGCAGACGGCGACAACTGATGCCGCACCTGATGCGGCGCTGCATCGCAACGCGAGAGCCGGATCCTAGCTTTCGTGCGGAGTCCGATTCGCCGGCTGATAGGATCTACCTGGTGCGTGAGGCGTTGCTGTTCCCGCTGGTCGTGTTGGCGTCGTGCTCGCAGAGCGAGTCTCCGTGCAAGGGCGCCTCGCACTTGGTGAAGCGTTGCCTCGGCGCGCCGACGTTCGCTGCTCTGCAAGATGGCGACGGACCGTGGCAGACGCCGAAGACGGACAGCACCGGCATGACCGACGTGTGCGTCACAGACGACTACGAGCTGGTCTCGGTGTACGAGAACACGCAGGGTTTCTATGCGCGCGAGGAGGCCTCGACCTGGGACGAAGCGATCTCGGACACGCGATGCACGCTGCCGAGTAACACCACCGTCACCCTGTCCGGCCAGATGGCGCAGCACGGTAGCGCCTGCGCAGGCGGCGTGTGCGTGGGCATGTTCGCGGCTGCTCTGCCGTGGACGTTCACACTAACAATGGAGCCGGGTGTTCACGATTTTGTCGCCACGACAGACATCCCGATGGGTGCTGGCGGAGGCAACGTGCTGATCCGGCGCGGACAATCGATCACCAGCGACAAGCAAGAGGCGCTCGTCGACACGGATGCCGATGGAACGCACTTCGATTCGGTCACGCTCCAAGTTCAGGGTGCCATCGCAGGCGAAACGCTCACGTCGACGGTGGACCTCATCACGACAAGCGGCGACATCGCGATCGTATCGATCCTGCAGAACGAAACTGCTGATCTCGTGCCGGGCACGCTCCTCAAGAAGGGCGAGCAGCAGTGGCTGGAGCTTGATGGCGCCGCGCACGGCGCTGGCACGACGTTTACGGGGAGCGAGAGCTCCTTCACGTTGTTGCCGCCGCTGACCGGAGTCACCCTCGCACCATCTCCCGCACCGACGGTATCGTGGACGACGATTCCTGTCGAAGGCTACACGGACGTGCTGCTCGACGTCACGAGCGGGTCCAAGACGTGTATCGGCTGCACCAACGAGGTGGTCGATGCGACCAAAGGATGGCTCGACGCTCGCGGGCTCCTGACCTTGAGCTTCGACACGAGCGCACCTGGCTTTCTATCACGGTGGATCATCGATTCGTCGACGCCCTTCGAGGCAGGCGCTTCCGTCGCGATCCAGTCGCCAACGAGCGACGCTTGGACTGGAGTCGGTCCGATCTCCAACAACTTTCCCGTGACGAGTGGTTTGGTACCGCCGAGTCCACGTCGATTCGCGGCGATGACCCGCGATCGCCACAGCGCTGAGTCGGTCTTACTCTCCCGCGACCTGCTAACGTCATCTCGTGACCGACCGAACGCGCAAGCCTCTGCAGGACGCAATGCAGCTCCCAGCGCCAGCGCGCGCGGAGCTGGCCGCCGACCTGCTCGTGAGCCTCGACGGCGAAGCCGATCCCGACGTCGAGTCTGCGTGGGCGTCCGAGATCGAGCGTCGCGCGCGCGAAGCGCACTCGCATCCCGATGACGACGTCGCGTGGGAGAGCGTGCGCGCCGAGCTTCACGCCGATCCCGACGCGAGATGAGCAACCCCGGCTCTCGCGGAAGGCTCGCGAGGAGATGTTAGATGGCGCAGGCGTAGTCAGCAGTCGTCGCAGTAGTCCATTAGAGGCGAGCCGTGATGCCACTCCTTCGGGCAGCGCACCGTTGCTCTCATGGTGTTCTGTGGCTTCGACCGCGGGTTAGTAAAGCAGCCCGGATCGTCGTGACCTTCACCGCCGAACTCCCGAGATGAACCAAGGCGAACGTGGTCAAGCTCGTACGAGTTGTCGCCGCACAGCTCTCGGGCACGTCGCAGCAGGTAGCTTGCGCCTTTTCCGAGATCGCAAGCGAGCCCGAGATCCACGTTGACCTCGTAGGTGGTCGGCGAGCATCCGGGGCGCGTCCTGGTGGCTGCTCCATACGGCAACATCGACGGAGCCGCGTGGCAGGCGACAACGAGGGCAAGCGGAGCGACGTGGCGACGCACGACCGCAAGAGACACGGTTCGGGCCCGGCGGTTGCGCTTCGGCGATACGATGCATTGGTGGTTACCCGAGCTGCTTGTGCGGGCGGAGTCGCTCGGGTATCGCGAGGTATCCGGCGAACAGCTTCCCGAAATTGCACTCGCGAAGCTCCAACCGCTGTCCTTGCGTGCAGCGATGAAAGAGGCGCGTTTCCTTGAAGCCGAGTTCGCGCTTCTGCGATGCAGTCACGGGCCGAGGCGAAGGTCGCCTCGCGTGCAGTGAATGGGAACGTAGCACCTTACCTGCCACCTCGCGCTCGAAACGAAGGGTGCCGGAGTTTACGTGAGGTCGTTCTGGTACTCCGTGGCGTCAGGTGGGCAGCGCTCCAACGATCTCGAGCACCAGCCTTGAATCGTTGCCCGCTGCTCGTCTTGGTCATCGCGGGTGTCGGCTGCGGTTCTGGCCGAGATGCGCGTCCAACGACTCAACCGAGCACACTCATCGAGCGTGCGGCCTTGGACGAGAGGCGTCTTGAAGTCCAACAACTCGGGTCTAGCTGTCGCCCCGAGGATATCGCGCGGCTCGTGACGATTGCGGCGGGAACCGGTCTCGAATCGGCCGAGTTGCAACCGCGCCACGATCTACAGTGCATGGCCCTTCAGCGGATGGGGATCAGTCACCCGATACCTCATCACTTGAATCCTGCCGCGCTCCACCGCGTCGCAGCGGCACTGGAGCAGCAGAGCGTTCGTGATGCTATCGCGGCACTGCTTTCGGACGACGTCTCGTGGTGCAAGGCAAAGGGCACTGGTGGCGAGACGTCCATGTCTCCGAGCGAAGCGATTTCGCGTCTCCTTGTGGACTTTCCTGTTCCATCGCTTCAACAGGATCTCGAAAGAGCTGCATCTCGCGACGAAGCAGCGCATCGGGATGGGGAGGCACATGCAGCGCTTCAGACGCTGAAGCTCGAACGCGATTACCGTGAGGGTCCGCGCGCGGCGAAGATCGACGAGATGGTCGCTGAAGGATCACCGCAATCGTTCGACCGCCTAATTGCTTTCGTCGCGGACGGGATGCCATGGAACGACGGACAGCCTCCGGCAACCGGCGACGAGGCAAGAGAGATCACCGAGCACGTGCAGGACGCCTTCGAATGGCTCCTAACGCTCGCCAAGGCGGCGCCTCACGGAGCGAACGAAAACTGGAACTGTGCGCAAGACATCCAAGAGGCGTTGATCGACGGTGATCTCGGGCAGCACCTGCTCGCGCGGTTCGAAAAGCTCGATGCGGATTCTCGGTACCACATGCTCTATATGATGACTACGGTGCAGCCGCGAGGCTTCGCGGAATGGCGCCTACAGATCGCGAAGTCGGATCCTGACCCTCGCATCCGAGCATTGGCGGCTCCCTGAGAACGGTGCGCCTTCACGACTCCGGCACCGATTCGCTCTTGAAGCCATGCGCTGGTCTTCGCTCAAGCTGAGGGCTTGGACACCTGATGCAATGAGATTGCATCAACACTGCACAGCCAATGCACAGCGAACCGAGATCAAGCATGAACCCCCATCATCCACCCCAAGTTTCTCGGCTAGTTAGTTTCCGTCCCGAATCGCGTAACTGCGCGCGCCGAAACGCGATTCCTCGTCGAGGAATCCGGAAATAAGTACCGGGCGGCCTCGTGTCCTGTGGGTGCTTGACGTCCACACAAACGCGAGGTGCCCGATGCGCCGCAGT
>DATJXL010000354.1:0-46804 GCA_035500135.1 Kofleriaceae bacterium | reverse complement strand
GACCTCGCGGGCGCCAGGGTCGCGACCAAGCGCGCCCCGACCGACGCCGAGCGCGCGGACCTCGCGTTCGCGTGGCGCGTGGCCAAGCACGTCAAGTCCAACGCGATCGTGTTCGCGAAGGACGGCGTGACGCTCGCGATCGGCGCCGGTCAGATGAGCCGCGTCGACTCGGTCCGCATCTGCGAGCGCAAGGCCGGCGACAAGCTGACGGGCTCGGCGGTCGCGAGCGACGCGTTCTTCCCGTTCCGCGACGGCGTCGACGTGCTCGCGTCGGCGGGCGCGAGCGCGGTCGTGCAGCCCGGCGGCTCGGTGCGCGACGACGAGGTGATCGCCGCCGCCGACGAGCACCGGCTCGCGATGCTGTTCACCGGCATGCGCCACTTCAGGCACTGAACGGGATCGCATGAGCTTCCACGCGACCGTTCCGATCCTGCGCATCTTCGACGAAGCGAAGGCGCGAGCGTTCTACGTCGATTGGTTGGGGTTCAAAGTGGATTGGGAGCATCGCTTCGAGCCGAACACGCCGATCTACCTGCAGGTGTCGCGCGGCGGCTGCGTGTTGCACCTGTCGGAGCACCACGGCGACGGCACGCCGGGCACGTACGTGCGCGTGCAGGTCGACGAGCTCGAGGATTACCTCGCCGAGCTGCAGTCGCGGCCGTACAAGTACTTCCGGCCGAGCCTCGTCGATCAGGACTGGCACCAGCGCGAGATGTGCGTGTACGACGGCTTCGGCAACCGCATCATCTTCTGCAGGCCGTTGCCGCGATGAAGATCCTCGTCGTCGGCAGCGGAGGTCGCGAGCACGCGCTCGCGTGGCGGCTCGCGGCCGGCGGCCACGACGTGCTCGCGGCGCCGGGCAATCCCGGCATCGCGGCGTGCGCGCGCTGCGTGCCGGTGCCGGTCGGCGCGCCCGACGCGCTCGTCGAGCTCGCCGCGGCCGAGCGGGTCGAGCTCGTCGTCGTCGGCCCGGAGGCGCCGCTCGTCGCCGGGCTCGCCGACAAGCTGCGCGCGCGCGGCATCGCGACGTTCGGCCCGGGCAGCGACGGGGCGCGGCTCGAAGGCAGCAAGGTGTTCAGCAAGCAGTTCTTCGCGCGGCACCAGATCCCGACCGCGCCGTTTCACGTCGCGTCGACCGCGGTCGAGGCCGATGCCGCGATCGACGCGCTGGGTGGCTGTGTCGTCAAGGCCGACGGGCTCGCCGCGGGCAAGGGCGTCGTGGTCGCGCGCGACGCCGACGAGGCACGCGCCGCGGCGCGCGAGATGCTCGAGGCGCGTCGGTTCGGCGCGGCCGGCGCGACCGTGGTGATCGAGCAGCGCATCGCGGGCCGCGAGGTCTCGGTGCTCGCGCTCACCGACGGCAAGCGCCTCGAGGTGTTGCCCGCGGTCGAGGATCACAAGACGATCTTCGACGGCGATCGCGGCCCGAACACCGGCGGCATGGGCACGGTGTCGCCGGCCTGGACCAGCCCCGAGCTGATCGGGCGCGTGACCCGCGAGATCCTCGAGCCGACCGTGCGCGGCCTTCACGCCGACGGCATCGACTACCGCGGCGTGCTGTACGCCGGCGTGATGGTCGACGCCGCGGGCACGCCGTGGCTGCTCGAGTACAACTGCCGGTTCGGCGATCCCGAGACCCAGCCGATCATGGCCCGCACGATCGGCGATTTCGGCGCGGTGCTCGCGGGCGCGGCGCGCGGCGAGCTGCCGCTCGGCAAGCTGGCGTGGGATCCGCGCGTCGCGGTGTGCGTCGTGGTCGCGGCCGCCGGCTACCCCGCGGAGCCGCGCACCGGCGACGTGATCGCGGGCATCCCGGCCGACACCGGCGACGTCACGGTGTTTCACGCCGGCACCGCGCGCGACGCCGACGGCCGGCTCGTCACCGCGGGCGGCCGCGTGCTCGGCGTGACCGCGCTCGGCGTCAGCGTCGAGCAAGCGCGCGAGCGCGCCTACGCCGTGGTCGACGCGATCGACCTCCCGGGCAAGCAGGCGCGCCGCGACA
This sequence comes from Kofleriaceae bacterium, assembly GCA_035500135.1. Lineage (GTDB taxonomy): Bacteria > Myxococcota_A > Polyangia > Haliangiales > Haliangiaceae > JABFXX01. The sequence goes on along the minus strand of DATJXL010000354.1, from coordinate 44,802 downwards.
TCGGCAGGCGATCGCAGGGTTGACCGCCAAGGCGCCTGGGACGCCAAGGCGCCAGCGGAGCAAGAACTTGTTCTCCTGGCGCCTTGGCGTCCCCGGCGCCTTGGCGGTAATGCTTCTCTTCTCATGCCGCAAATCGCTGGGTTCCGTGGCGCGCTCTGGGATCCGTCCAAGGTCGAGCTCGCGAAGGTCGCCGCCGCGCCGATCACGGGTGTCGCCGGCCTGCTCGCCGGTGGCTCGCTCGTGCGCGACAACACGCGCGCGGTCTACCTCTATCACCAGACGTTCGAGCACGAGCGCCGGCAGGTCACGCGCAAGATGGTGCTCGCCGCCGCCAAGCTCACGCCGTGGGATGAACGCACGATCCGCCCGCACGAGGAGACCGATGCGGCCGCGCGCGACCACGCGATCGCGGGCATCGCCGCCGAGCACGCGCACACCGAAGCCGTGTTCGTCGGTTACCGCGATGCCGCGCGCGAGGTCGATCGCCTGTTCCGCCGCACCGAGGACGACAAGCCCACGCTCGACACCACGACCGCCGACGGCTCGCGCCACCGCATCTGGCGCGTCACCAGCTCCGAGATCATCGGCAAGCTGCGCCCGCTGTTCGCGCCCAAGAAGCTGCACGTGCTCGACGGCCACGCCCGCTACGAGGGCATGCTCGCGTACCAGGCGCAGGTCGTCGCCGAAGAGACGCCGATGTACTCGACCGCGAACTACGGCCTGGTCTGCATGGTCAACCTCGAGGACCCGGCGCTCGTCGTCGCGCCGCGCCACCACATCGTGCGCGGCGCCGGCAAGCGCGACGCCGTGCTCGAGGCCGCCAAGCCATTCTTCGTGGTCGACAAGCTCGCCGGCCTCGCGAGCGATGTCGCCAAGCAGCGCGCCGCGCTGGCCAGCACGCTCGCCCATCAGCCGGCATTCGTCGTCGTGTTCGCGGGCGATCCCGACGCGTGGAAGCTGACGCTGTCGCCCGATGTGGCGCCGACCGCGGCCGGCGTGCAGATCCATCGCGCGCTGCAAAAGTACGACCCGGTCGTGATCCAGAAGCTGTTTCTGCAGCGCATCGCGCCGGGGGGGAGCGAGACCGTGACCGACGCGGCGGCCGTGGTGAAGGCCGTCGCCGGCGGCGCCGAGCTCGGCGTGATCGCGCGGCCGCTCGCGATCGAGCAGATCGTGCACGTCGACGAGCTCGGCCAGCTGCTGCCGTTCGGCTCGACCGCGTTCACACCGGCGCTCGCGAACCTCGTGGTGTACGTGGTCGATCCCGACGAAGACGTCGTGTAGCCCCGTGCACCGCCGGGAGCGTGCGCGCTCGCCACGGCAAATTTCCCACCCGTGCGATTCCGCTCACGGTCCGGGGCTTCGTCGGGAAAACTTCACGGTCACGACACGAAATACGCCCTTTCGCTCGCGGGTTGTCCATGGCAACGTGACCTCGTCGTCACCGAGTTGTAGGCCCGACGGGCGACAATGAGAGTGCACATGTGGACCCTTGCTGATCGCGTGGTCAAGGCAGTTTCCGACGTGACGGTCGGTACCGTGATCGTGCTCGTGCACGTCGCGCTGGCCGACCGCACGCGCAAGGCGCTCGAGACGAGCCGGCTGTCGCCGCGGCGGCTGCCGTCGTAGCGTCGATCGTCAGACGTATCTGCTACGCGATCGGAATGAATCCGATCGCGCTGTCCGCGAGCGTCCGTCGTGCCACGCCAAATGATGCGGCCGCGCTCGCCGAGCTCGTCAACCGCGCATACGCGATCGAGGCGTTCTTCGTCGACGGCGATCGCACGAGCGCCGTCGAGCTCGTCGGCATGATGGAGACCGGCACGTTCGTCGTGCTCGAGCAAGTCGGCTCGCTGGCCGCCGCGGTCTACGTCGAGTCGCGCGGGTACTTCGGGATGCTCGCGGTGCGGCCCGAGCTGCAGGGCGCCGGCCTCGGCCGCCGGCTCGTCGGCATCGCCGAGGGTTTGTGCGATGCGGCCGGTGCGCGCGAGATGCGGCTGCGCATCATCAACCTGCGCGAGGAGCTCGGCCGCTGGTATCGCTCGCTCGGCTATCGCGAGATCGGCATGTCGCCGTACGAGCACCGCGCGACCAAGCGCCCCTGCCACTTCGTCGAGATGGCCAAGCCGTTGCGCTCGGTCGCCGCCGCCGCGTGAGTCGCTGTCAGATCCGGCAACCGCCGGCGGGGCGGTGTCAGGGCCGCGCGATGGTGCACGTGCACGCTCGTTAGTAGCGTGCGCCGCGATGAAGAGGGTGCTCGCAGTCTCGTGCCTGCTCGCGTGCGGCGGCCATGGCGGCTCGAATACCGGCGACGCGCCGCCGGCGCCGCCGCCCGACGCGAGCGCGCTCCCCGACACGCCGGCGCCGCCGCCCGACGGCCCGACCTACCGGTTCCTGTGCCAGGCGCCGCCGCCCGAGGACGCGCCGAATCCGACGCCGCCGCCGATGAAGTCCGGCTGCCCGACCCTGGTCGCCGGCGAGAACACGTTCACGAGCAGCGGCGCGACGCGCACGTTCCAGCTCGTGCTGCCGACCACGCCGGTGGCAGGCGAGGTCTATCCGGTGATGTTCATGTGGTACTGGCTGGGCGGCAGCTCGAACGGCTTCATCTCGCAGGGCGAGGTCCAGGCCGCGGTCGACGACGAGCGCTTCATCGCGGTCGTGCCCGACGACATCGGCGCCGACGTGCTCGGCACCTCGTTCAACACGCACTGGCCGTTCGACATCACGCAGACCGCCGATCGCATGACCGAGGAGTTCGCGTTCTTCGACGACATGCTGTCGTGCGTCGAGCAGCAGTTCGCGGTCAACCAGAACTGCGTCTCGACCGTCGGCGTCAGCGCGGGCGCGCTGTTCACCGATCAGCTCGCGCAGGCGCGCAGCGAGACGCTGTCGTCGTTCATCTCGCTGTCGGGCGGCGTCGACGCCACGATCATCAAGCCGTGGGCCCAGCCCGACCGCGCGCTGCCCGCGATCGTGCTGTGGGGCGGCGACGGTCCGCCGGCGACGCAGACCAAGGACATCCTCGGCTGCTTCGGCATCGGCATGGACTTCTCGGTCGCGTCGCACGATCTCGAGGACGGCCTCGTCGCCGGCGGCGACTTCTTCGTCGAGTGCGAGCACAACTGCGGCCACGTCGAGCCGCCGATCGATCCGCCGCCGGGCGAGTCGAAGTTCGCCGGGATCTGGGACTTCGCGTGGCAGCACCCGTTCTGGCTCGCGCCCGGCCAGTCGCCGTACTTGACGACCGGCTTGCCCGACACGATGCCGGCGTGGTGCGGCATCGGCAAGGGCGGCGCGACCCCGCGCTCCGACCCGACGTGCCCGATGACCGAGAATCCGTGCGCGTATTGATACAGTAGCCGGGCATGCACTACCGCCCGCAGCTTCGCGACATCTTGTTCCACCTGTTCGAGGTGCTCGACATCCAGCACGGCGTGCTCGGCAAGCCGCCGTTCGCCGCGATGGACGAGGACTCGACGCGCGCCGCGCTCGACGGCCTGCTCGAGATGCTGCAGGCGGCGTGGGCGCCGTCGTTCGTGCCCGGCGACCGCGAGGGCGCGACGTTCGACGGCAAGGGCAACGTCAAGCTGCCGGCGTCGTTCCACAAGGCGCTCGACGCCTACTACGACGGCGGCTGGCACAACCTCGAGCTGCCGGAGTCGCTCGGCGGCTTCGGCGCGCCGCCGAGCGTGCGGTGGGCGGCGTTCGAGCTGATGGCGGGCGCGAACCCGTCGGTGTGCTTCTACACGCTCGGCACGTTCATGACGACGATCGTCGATCGCCTCGGCACGCCCGCGCAGCGCGCGCGCTACGTGCGTGCGATGAACGAAGGCCACTGGGGCGCGACCATGGTGCTCACCGAGCCGGGCGCCGGCAGCGACGTCGGCGCGGGCACGACGAAGGCTCGCCACGTCGGCGGCGACGAGTGGCACCTCGAGGGCACCAAGCGCTTCATCACGAACGGCGACTTCGATCACGCGAACAACATCGTGCACATGGTGCTCGCGCGGCCGGAAGGCGCCGGGCCCGGCACGAAGGGGCTGTCGCTGTTCATCGTGCCGAAGTACTGGGTCGAGGCCGATGGCAGCGTCGGCGCGCGCAACGGCGTCGTCGTGTCGAACATCGAGCACAAGATGGGCCTGCGCGCGTCGGCGACGTGCGAGCTCCAGCTCGGCGCCGATCAGGCGGGCCAGCCGTGCCGCGGCCTGCTCGTCGGCGACAAGCACGACGGCATCGCGCAGATGTTTCACGTCATCGAGTACGCGCGCATGTGCGTCGGCACGAAGTCGATGGCGACCTTGTCGACCGCGTACGGCAACGCACTCGAGTACGCGCGCGTGCGCAAGCAAGGGCCGGATCTGACGAAGCAGGCCGACAAGTCGGCGCCGCGCGTCGAGATCATCCATCACCCCGACGTGCGCCGGATGTTGATGCTGCAGAAGGCGTTCGCCGAGGGCCTGCGCGCGGTCGTGATGTGGACCGCGCACGTGCAGGATCAGGTCGAGCAGCACGGCGGCCACGGTGCGCCCGACGCGCGCGCGTTCGACGCGCTCAACGACCTCATGCTGCCGCTCATCAAGGGCTACGGCTCGGAGAAGGTGTACGAGCTGCTCGCGACGTCGCTGCAGTGCTTCGGCGGCTCGGGCTACGTGCAGGACTTTCCGATCGAGCAGTACATCCGCGATCAGAAGATCGATTCGCTCTACGAGGGCACGACGCACATCCAGGCGCTCGATCTGTTCTTCCGCAAGATCGCGCGCGACGGCGGCCGCACGCTGACCGCGCTGCTCGGCCGGATCAAGGACGACACCGACGCGCTGCCGGCGACGATGGCGGTCGAGCAAGCGGCGCTGCGCGCCTCCCTCGGCGACGTCGGCGCGATGGTGCCCGCGATGCTGCAGAAGATCGAGCAGAGCGTCTATCACGTCGGGCTGCAGGCGAACCGGATCCTGTTCGCGCTCGCCGAGCTCGTGATCGGCTGGCGGCTCGCGGTCGCCGCGAAGGTCGCGACCGGCAAGCTGGCAGGTGCGGGCGAGCGAGACGCCGCGTTCTATCGCGGCAAGCTGGCGGTCTCGCGCTTCTACGCGAAGACCGTGCTCCCCGGCATCGCGCTCGCGCGCCGGCTCGTGCAGGACAGCGACCTCGAGCTCATGGAGCTCGCGAATGATAGTTGGTAGGCCCCACGTTTTTGCGCGCGCGTGGAATTGCGCCCCGCAGCGCGGGGTGGCTAGTCTGCGCCAACCATGCCGGCCGACACGCTCCAGTTCATGCAGCGCTTGTGGGAGCTCGCCCACGCGCTCGATGTCCGGTCCAAGCGCATGGCCGTCACGATCGGCGTGACCGGGCCGCAGCGGCTCGTGTTGCGGATCGTCGGCAAGACGCCGGGCCAGTCCGCGAGCGAGATCGCGACCACGCTCGGCAAGCACCCGAGCACGCTCACCGGAGTGCTCGCGCGACTCGAGGATCGCGGGCTGATCCTGCGCGCGGCCGACCAGGTCGACCGCCGGCGCACGCGCTTCACGCTCACCGCAGCGGGCAAGCGCATCGATCGCGAGAGCAGAGGCACGGTCGAGGCCGCGATCCGGCGCGCGCTCGGCCGCACGAGCTCGGCGCACGTCGCCGGCACGCTCGCGACCGTGCAGAGCATCGTCGAGGAGCTCGAGCGGGAAGAGTAGGGAGGGTCAATCCCGCACGCCGGCGTCGGTCGGCGCGCGGAGCTGGTGCTCGAGCGCGCCGATCTTGGTCGACAGCGCGGCCGCGTCTTCGGTGAGCTGCTCGACCTTGGCCTGCGCGTCGGCGAGCTCCTGCGCGAGCTTGTCGCGCTCGGCGCGCGCGGCGTCGCGCTCGGCCAGGCGCTGGTCGCGATCGGTGCGCGCGCTATCGCGATCCTTCAGCGCCTGATCGCGATCCTTCGCGGTGCGGTCGGCTTCCTGGCGCGCCGAGGTCCAGAAGCCTTCGTACATCGACCGCCCGAGCTCGGCGGCAGCGCGATCGCTGCGCGCGATCGTGAGCTGATCGACCAGCGCGCGGGTCGCGGCGTCGGCGTCGTGCAGCGCCTTGTCGCGAGCCGCGATGATCGCCTCGTAGCTCGCTTGTTCGTCGGCGAGCTCGCGGCGGAGCTTCTCGAGCGTCTGGGCCTTCGCGCGCAGGTCGGCCTCGGCCGAGCCGGCCTCGCGGCGCGTGGCGGCGACGCGCACCTCGAGCTCGTCGTTCGCGAGCTGCTGCAGGTCGGCCTCGACCGCGAGCCGGCGCGATTGCGCGCGCAGATCGACGACCGTGACGTACGCGGCCAGCGTGAGCGACGCGAGCACGACCGCGGCGCCCGCGGTCAGCGACAGCTGCGGATTGCGCCGGCACCACAGCCACGCGCGCAGCGCGCGCGAGCGATCGAGGCTGGTCGGACGCTGCGCGAGGTAGGCATCGAGCTCGTCGCCGACGTCGGCCGCCGACGCGTAGCGCGCCGCCGGATCGAGCGCGGTCGCCTTGCCGATCACGCGGCGCAGGCGCGGCGGCACCTTCGCGAGCTCGGGTGGGGCGACGCCGCTGGCCGCGGACTCCCACGCGTCGAGCCCTTCGCCTTGCCACGGCGGGTGGCCGCCGACGAGATCGTAGGCGAGCGCGCCGAGACCCCACACGTCGATCGCGACGAGCCGCGCGCGCTGCGCGGCATCGTTTGGATCGAGCGCGGTCGGTGTGCCGCGCGCCTGTTCGGGCGCGATGAACCCGGGCGTGCCCGCGAAGCTGCCGGCCGCGACCGCGAGGCCAAAATCCGCGATGCGCGCGCGCCGCGACACCGGCGCGATCAGCACGTTGTGCGGCTTGAGGTCGCGGTGGAACACGTCGCGCAGATGCGCGGCATGCACGCCGCGTGCGACATCGCGCACCCAGCGCGCGGCTTCGTCGATGTCGTGCGGGCGCATCGCCTCGGCCGAGGCGCCGCTGATCTGCGTGCCGCGCTTCGGATCGTGCTCGGCGATCAATTCCATCACGATGTACGGCCGCGCGCCGTCGTGGACGTCGAGCACGCGCACGACGTGGTCGCTGATCACGTCGCACGCGGCGCGCGCCTCGGCGATCGCGCGCGCGTCGGCCTGGTGGAACAGCTTGATCGCGACGTGGCGGCCGAGCTTGCGGTCGAACGCCTGCCAGACCTCGGCGCTCGCGCCGGTGTCGAGCCGGGTCGCGAGCACGTAGCGCTCGTCGAGCGCGGGCGCGTCGGCGCGCTCGGCGGCGAGCCACAGCCGAGCCTGCGCGCGCAGCGTGGCGTCGTCGGGAAACGCCTCGGCCAGCAGCTCCTCCCAGCGCGCCGGCGGCTCGGCGGCGATCTTCGCGAGCGCCTCGCGAATCACGAGGTGATCCCACGCTCGATGCCCTGGAGCACCGCGAGGTAGCTCGTGCCCTCCGCGATCCGGCGGTTGACGAGGCCGAGCGACAGGCCGAGCTCGGTCGCGATCTGGCGCTGGGTCTTGCCTTCGAGCTGCAAGCACAGCGCGCGGCCGACCTCGCGCGGCGCCGCGAGCGGGATCTTCATGCGCGGGTCGGGCTTGCCGTCTTCGAGCTCGGCGATCCGCGCGGCGATCCACTGCCGCAGCTCGGCGAGCTCGATCAGCTCGGCGAGCTCGGCCTCGTCCGGAAGCACGAGCTCGGTCGGGAGCTCTTCGCGCACGCCGCGCCGGCGCAGCTGCGCGAGCCGGTCCAGGATGAACCGGCGGACGCTCTCGCCGATATGGCGTTCCGCGGGTGGGAGCTCGCGCAGGCGCTCCCATTCGCCGCTCTGGACCCAGCGCATGACGAGCGAGGCCAGGATGTCGTGGGTGCTGTACGAGCCGCGGTAGTTCATCGACTGCTTGACCCGGCGGATGATCCGCTCGAATTGTGCAGCCATTTCGCGGTCGTCGCTGCTCCCGCTCATTTTCGTGAACATACCGCCACGCGTGGCGTCATCGGGGGTGAATCGTGAAATCGTTGGAGGTCAAAATGTCTCGCTGTTTCGCGCTCGTGGTGCTCCTGGCCGCGTGCCATCACGACAAGGCGGTCCAGACCACCCCGGTCGCCGCGCCGCCGGCGGAGCCGCCGCCCGCGCAGCAGCAGCCCGCCCAGCCGTCGCAGCCGGTGAGCACGAACATCCAGGCCGGGACCGACCTGATCGCGCTGTGCAAGCTGCACGCGACGAGCGAGCAGCAGGCCGCGCCGAAGTTCGCGTACAACGAGTTCGATCTGACGGCACAGGATCGCGACGTGCTGCAGCAGATCGCGGCGTGCGTGACGAAGGGCCCGGCGCGCGGCCGCAAGCTCCAGCTCACCGGGCGCGCCGATCCGCGCGGCACCGAGGAATACAACATGAGCCTTGGCGACCACCGCGCACACTCGGTCGGCAGCTACCTGCAGCGCCTCGGCGTCAACGCGGGGGCCGTCAACGCGTCGACGCGCGGCGCGCTGGATGCGACCGGGACCGACGAGAGCGGCTGGCAGATGGACCGCCGCGTCGACGTCGAGCTCGACTGACGATTCGCCGCCCTGGTCGCAGGAATGCTCTCGGGATCTCCGGCTTGAAAGCTCGGCGACCAGGGCGGCAACTCTCCACGTTAGAGCGCTTCGAGAAACGGTACGACCGCGTCGGCGACTCGCGCGCAGCCCCCAGGCATGGTCGTGACCGCGTGCGAGGTCTCGAGCTCGATGCCCGCGTAGCGCTCGGCCGCGAGCTCCTGGCGCAGCGACGTGCACACGGCCGGGCCGGTGCCGCTGTAGGGCTGGTTCGCGCGCACCACGAGCCCCGCGGCGCGCAGCTGGAACATCAGGCGCTCGGCGAGGTCGGCCTCGAACGCGTGCGCCGGGTCGTACAGCACGCCGACGTCGAACGTGCGCACGTCCGGATCGAGCACGGGATCGAAGCTGTGCGACGACAGGTGCAGCACGGCGCCGCGATCGTGGAGGCGCGCGCGCACGTCGCGCCGGATCGCGTCCCAGAACGGCGCGTGAAACGTGGCGAGCCGAGCCGCGCGATCGCCGGCCGTGAGGTGCACGTTGCCCGGCACCGGTGCGCCGTAGCTGACCGTGGGAATGACGTCGGCGTGGTCGGCGGCGCGATTGAGATCCACGAACATGCGGGTGAACGCGCCGGCGTGCACCGGCAGCCCGACCGCTTCCGACCACCGCGCCGCGATCTCGAACGCGCCGTGATCCCATCCGGCCTGCGAGCGCAGCACCTCTGCCGGCACGCCGAGGTCTACGCCCGGCGGCAGCGTCCACGACGCGTGCTCGCACGACAGGACGAGGCCGACCACGGAACAGATCTACCGCCAAGGCGCCGGGGACGCCAAGGCGCCAGAGGAGCAGACCTTGGTTTCTGCTCCTCTGGCGCCTTGGCGTCCCTGGCGCCTTGGCGGTAATTCTTCTCAGCGCGCGATGCGCGGGACGATGAGCGCGCTCAGGCCGGCCGCGACCGCGACGACGCCGCCGTGGATGAGGCCGACGTGGTAGCGGTCGGCGATCGGGCAGTGCACGTGCAGGAGGAGCCCGCCGAGGCAGCCGCCGCCGGCGCCGAGCGCGGCGGCGAGCCAGCGCGAGCGCACGGGCATCGCGCCGCGCGCGAACAGCGCACCGAGCGCGACCGGGACGAGCGCGGTCGCGAGGCCGAGCCACAAGCAGCCGTGGCCGCGCAGGAAGTGCTCCCAGCCGTAGTCCTTGCTCGACGGTCCGTGCGGGTGGACGTTCCAGCCCAGCACGACGAACGCGCACGACACGATGATCGCGAGCGCGGCCGCGGCCTGCCAGCGCGGCATCACCGACCCGGCGCGCGGCACGAGCGCGAAGTACATCGGCAGCGCGAAGCCGGCGAGCCACGCGATGCCGGCGGCGACCAGCCAGCCGACCGGAAGCTCGTCGAGATCGCGGCGTACGCTCAAGATCGCGAGCAGCGCGGCCGCGTAGACCAGCGACGCGCCGGCGAGCACCGCGAGCTGGCGACGCGGGCGGCGCGCGCGGACCGGCGCGAGCTGGCCGAGCTCGGCCTCGAGCGCGGCCGAGATCTTCGGCGGCGCCGGCGGCGGCTGCGCCGCGAGCACGTCGAGCTCGTCGCGCGACTCGGTCATGCCGCCTTCCCCTTGCGGCCGGCGAGCAGCGCGCGCAGCCGCTCGTAGCCGCGGTGCGCGCGCACCTTCATCGCGCCGACCGTGGTCCCCGCGATCTCGGCGGCCTCGGCGACCGACTTGCCGTTCAGCTTCGTCAGCACGACCGCCTCGCGCTGCTGCTCGGGCAGCTCGGCGAGCGCGTCGAGCGCGGCCTTCGCGAGCTCGGGGTCGACACGCGGCTCGTCGCTGCGCTCGACCGATTCGCCGGTCAGCCCGGCCTCGATCTCGGGCACGTCGTCGCCGGCCGGCACCGCGGCGCGCTTGCGCCGGCGCGTCTCGTCGATGAACGTGCGATGCGCGATCGCGTACATCCACGGGATCGGATCGGCGCCGCGCACGTACGCGGCGCGCGCGCGGTGGATCTTGAGGAACGTCTGCTGCAGCACGTCGTCGGCGACCGCGCGGCTCTTCGCCATGCTCACGAGGTAGCCGAACAGCCGCGGCGCGACGAGCGCATAGAGCTCGCGGAACGCGCGCGCGTCGCCGTCTTGATACCGCTGCATGAGCTCCCTGGGGTCGGCCATTACGGCCTACCGGATATACGATGGCCACCCGCACTGGTTACAGCCCCACGGAGCGGTGTATAGACGCGCCATGAGTCGCCGCAGCAAGCGCTCGCTGAAGAGCCGTCCCAAGTTCAAGCAGAAGCGCCGGTTGAAGGATCGCCGCATGAAGGCCCGCAAGAAGGCCTGGCACAAGCGCGGCCTGGCCCGCAACAAGGCCCGCCGCCGCCGCCGCGGCAAGAAGTGATCGTCAGGTCGCGAGCGACCACGCGATCAGCAGCTGGCCGGCGTAGTAGGCGGGCAGGCCCCACGCGTGGTTCACGAAGCCGCGCGCGACGAACTGGTCGCGCGCGACCGACAGGTCCGACACGAAGAACAGCGCCGCGCCGATCGTGAGCCGCGGCTCCCAGACCGCGAGCGCGCCCGCCGTCATCGCGACGATCGCGCCGACGTACGCGATCACCGGGCCGCGCAGCGAGCCCAGATGCGGCCACAGCCACGCGAGCGCGGCGAGCCCTGCCGCGACCGGCACGAGCGCGAGCGGCTGCGCCCACTCGCTCGGCGCCACGACCTGCGCGATGCCGACCACGTACGCGACGTGGCCGAGCCAGAACGCGCCCAGCCCGGCCAGGAACGCGCGCTTGCCGTCGCCGAGCAGCGCGATGTCGCCGACCAGGCCGAGGACGAGCCCGCTGACCATCCACGGCCGGCCGCCGCCCGCGAGCACGCCGACCGCGACGAACGCGAGCGACGCGATCACCTTCGCGACGGCGCGCGCGATCGATCCTCCGCAACGCTTCGCGTCGCTGCGCGTCCCGGCAGAGCCGGGACTCGCGATCGATCCTCCGCAACGCTTCGCGTCGCTGCGCGTCCCGGCAGAGTGCTCGCGCCACACCAGCACGGCGCACGCGATCGCGCACGCGATCGTGAGCGCGATCATCCGGGCGGATCCCAGCCGCCGAGCGCGCGCATCACGAGCTCGAGCCGATCCTGGCCCCAGAACAGGTACTTGCCGGCGACGATCCACGTCGGCACGCCGAACACGCCCGCCGCCTGCGCCGCCGCCGTGCGCTCGGCGAGCGCCGCCTTGAGCTCGGGCTCGCGGGTGCGCTCCACCCACTCGCGCGGCAGGCCGCAATCGGCGAGCACGCCGCGCAGCGTGTCGTCGTCCTCGAGATCGCGTTGCTCGGCCCACATCGCGCGGCCGAGCGCGATCGCGAGCGTCGGATCGTCGCCGGCCACCAGGCACAGGCGCTGCGCCGCGATCGTGCGCTGCGGGAACTTGCGCGGCTCCGCGAACGGCACGCCCCACCAGCGCGCCCACCGGCCCATCTCGTGCTCGGTGTAGCGCCGCTTCGCCGCCGGCATCGCGTACAGCGGCACGTCGGCCTGGCCGATCGCGCGGAACAGGCCGCCGAGCAAGATCGGATGCAGGCGTGGCGTCACGCCGCACAGCGCGGCGAGCCGCGGCAGCTGCGTCAGCCCGAGATACGCGAACGGGCTCGCGACGTCGAAGTAGACGTCGAGCGTGCGCGGCGAACGAAAGCCCTGCACGCCGTCGCCGAAGCCGCGCCCGGCATCCTCGCGGCCGGCGAGCGCGGCCTCGACCCACGCGATCCGATCCTGGCCCCACGCGACGAGGCGATGGTCGATCACCCACGCCGGCGCGCCGAAGATGCCGAGCGCGATCGCGTCGTCGGTGCGGCGGCGCAGCTCGTCCTTGCGATCGTCGGCGCCGACGAGCGCGGCGGCGATGTCGGGCTCGCTCGTACCCGCCTCGCGCAGCGCGGCCGCGATCACGTCGTCGCGCGTGACGTCCTCGCCGCGCTGCCAGTACGCGGCATAGATCGCGTCGATCGCGCCCGGCCACCGGGAGTGCGGCAGGGCGAGCAGGACGCGCAGCGCCCGCACCGTCCGCATCGGATGTGCGGGCGGGACGCGCAACGGGACGCCGAACAGCTCCGCCCAGCGCTGCATGTCGGCCAGGTTGTGGCGAGCCTTCTGCGGCGACAGCGTCGCCATCGGGCCATCGCCGGCGCCGATCCCGCGAAACACGCCGCCAAGGAGCATCGGCCGCCACACGAGTGACGCGCCGAATGCGCGCGCGAGCGCGGGCGCACGCCGCGACGCGAGGTACGCGTACGGGCACGAGAAGTCGAACCAGAGCTCGAGCTGCACGGCTTCGCCAAGAGCATGCCAGGTGTTCACGTGTGTGATGCAACCGCGATCACCCGCCCGCCACTTGGGCTTTCCCGATCGCCTTCGGGACGTTAGACTCGGTGGGTCACCGATGGCCAAACTGGTCGACGGCTTCAAAGACGGCCGGCCCGAGCTCGGGCGGCGAACGTTTTTGGTCCCCGAAAATCATTCCGAGGTGTTGGCGCTGCTCTACCACGAGCAGACCGGCATCGTCGGGGGGTTACCGGTCGGTCCGGTCACGACCGACCCGTTCGGCGCCCACGGTATACGCATGTATCCCGATCAGGACCCGGTCGTGCTAGAAGAGACGCGTCGTTACTTCGAGAAGCTCGCCGAGCGGTTCTCGAACGATCTTCCGAAAGCATAGACATCGATCGAGTTTTTGGCGTGATGGTTTTTTGGGCGGTGGCGGCCTCTGCCATCGGCATCGGCCTCGCTGGTTGCACCACGAGGCAGGTCAAGGACACCGACTGTCGGTGCGCCGAGCCGAAGCAAGTCGTAGCGGTCGCGCGCGATGCGGCGCCGGCCGACGCGATGGTCGTGCCGCCAGGGTCGCCACCGTTCGCGATGTTCGGCGGCGATGCGCGCCACACCGGGCGGCGCGGCGGGCCCGCGCCGGCGAAGCCGCCGAGCGAGGCGTGGAGCGTCGACGTGCACGGCGTCGTCGCCGGCTCGCCGACGATCGGCCCGGACGGCGCGATCTACGTCGCATCGCACGACGGCGCGCTGTACGCGATCGAGCCGAACGGCAAGGTGCGCTGGCGGTTCGCGACCAAGGATCGCTCGTGGAGCACGCCGGCGATCGCCGAGGACGGCACCGTCTACGTCGGCTCCGACGACGATCACCTGTACGCGGTCGGGCGCGACGGGACGCAGAAATGGGCGCTGCGGCTCGGCGACTGCGATCCGAAAGGTTTCGGGCCCGAGTCGTCGCGCTGCGACGTCGACGGCGGGCCGACGATCGGCCCGGACGGGACCATCTACGTCGGCGGCGACGGCATCCACGCGGTCTGGCCCGACGGCACGCTGCGCTGGAAGCTCGCGACCGCCGAGCATTGTGCCTCGACCCCGGCGCTCGCGCCCGACGGCACGGTGTACGCCGGCTGCGAAGACGACGCGCTCTACGCGATCGCGCCCGACGGCACGAAGAAGTGGGACGTGCGCACCGGCGGCGACGTCGACAGCTCGCCCGCGGTCGGCGGCGACGGCACGATCTACGTCGGCAGCGACGATCACGGCATCTACGCGATCACGCCGGCCGGGCAGGTCGCGTGGCGCACGCTCACCGGCGGCGACGTGCGCGGTGGCCCGGCGCTCGCCGCCGACGGCACGATCTACGCGGGCAGCTTCGATCGCGCGCTGTACGCGCTCGCGCCCGACGGTCACGTCAAGTGGCGGCTCGCCACGGCCGACAAGATCGCGGCGACGCCGGGCGTCGCGACCGACGGCACGATCGTCGTCGGTTCCGAAGACGAGCACGTCTACGCGGTCGAGCCCGACGGCACGCTGCGCTGGCTGGTCGCGCTGCCCGGCGACATCGACACCACGCCCGCGATCGCCGCCGACGGCACGATGTACGTCGCCGGCGACGACGGGCACGTCCACGCATTCAAATGAAGACGCATGAAAGCAGATAAAGAAGACATGTCTAGTTTCGATCGACAGGCCATCTTGGAAGTCCTGTCACGCCTGGTCACGCCGGGCATCAAGCTCACCGCGCTCGCCGACGATCTCGGCGCGCGCAAACACGAATACGCCGCGCTGCGCGCGGAATTGCTCGAGCTCGTCGAGGAGGGCGTGGTTCACGTGCTCCCCGGCGGCGCGTTCGCGATCGCGCCGAAAGGGCGCGACGCCGACCCGCAATCGCGCGCGGCGCCGGCGCCCAACGACCGGCTTCAGGCTCCAGGCGCGAGGCCGCAGGCCAAGAAGAAAGAAGCGGCGAAGCGCGTGCGTGCCCCGAAGGCGACGTTGCCCTGGAAGAAGCCGGAGCCCAAGCCGGAATACGATCCCGACACCGGCGAGGTCTCTGCTCGGCCCGAAGCCCGAAGCCTGAAGCGCGAAGCCTCCCGTGATGCGACCGTAGGTCGCATCACGGTCCATCCCGCCGGCTACGGCTTCGTCGCGACCGACGACGGCGAGACCGTGTTCGTGCCGGCGAAGTATCGCGGCACGTCGCTCGACGGCGACCGCGTCGAGGTCGACACCTGGCCGGGCGTGCGCGGCACCGAAGGCCGCGTCACGCGCGTGCTCGCACGCGGCCGCGCGCGGCTGACCGGCATCCTGCGCCGCGTCGGGCGCGTCGTGTATCTCGAGCCCGACGATCCGCGCATCGCGGCCGATTACGGCCGGGTCGGCATCGACGACGCGGGAATCGCCGGGCGGCCCGGCGATTCCCGACATTCGTACGGAGGTGGCGTCGGCAAGGACGGCGACGCGGTCGTCATCGAGATCACGCGCTACCCGGATGCGGTGCGCCACGAGCTCGCCGGCAAGGTGCTCAAGGTGCTCGGCGATCCGGAAGATCCGCGCACCGAGATCGAGAAGATCCTCGCGTGCGCGGTGATTCCCATGGAGTTTCCCGACGACGTCGACGCGCAGGCGCGCGCGACCCACCAGGAGCTCCAGCCCACCGACTTCGCCGATCGCATCGACCTCCGCGACCGCCGGTTCTGCACGATCGATCCCGAGACCGCGCGCGACTTCGACGACGCGCTGTGCATCGAGGACGGCCCGCACGGCGGCCCGCGCGTGTGGGTCGCGGTCGCCGACGTCTCGCACTACGTGCGGTGGAACGATCCGCTCGATCGCGAGGCGACGATCCGCGGCGTGTCGGTGTACTTGCCCGACCGCGTGATCCCGATGCTGCCGCACCAGCTGTCGGCCGGCATCTGCTCGCTGAACCCGCTGGTCGATCGCTGCGCGATGGTCGTGCGGCTCGATTACACCGACGACGGCGAGTGCATCGACGTCAGCTACGCGGCCGCGGTCATCCGCAGCAAGGCGCGGCTCGACTATCCCGGCGTCGCGGCCGCGCTCGAGGGCGACTTCCGCGGCCGCCGCGAGCAGTACCGCGTGTGGCAGAGCGAGCTCGGCCGGCTGCACGCGCTGTCCCGCGTGCTGCGCGCCAAGCGCGCGGCGCGCGGCGCGCTGGATCTGGAAATCGCCGAGCCCAAGGTGGTGCTCGACGCCGACGATCCGCGGCTCGTGCGCGACGTCGTCAAGGCGAAGGGCGATCCGGCCGTCAAGCAGGCCTACCAGCTCGTCGAGGAGTTCATGATCGCCGCGAACGAAGCGGTCGGCCGCTTCTTCCGCAAGCGCGGCGCGCCGACCGTGTGGCGCGTGCACGCGCCGCCCGCCGCCGATCGGGTCGCGCAGCTCGCGGAGCTGCTCGGCGCGTTCGGGATCCGCGTCGATGCCGAGGAGGCGCAGACGCCGCTCGGCATGAAGCGCGTGCTCGACCAGATCGCCGAGAAGCCCGGCGCGCAGGCGTTCTCGTTCCTGGTCCTGCGCACGCTCACGCAAGCGGTGTGGGACACCGTGCCGGTCGGCCACTTCGGCCTGGCCTCCGGCGACTACCTGCACTTCACCTCGCCGATCCGCCGCTATCCCGATCTGCTCGTGCACCGGCTGCTCAAGCACCACCTGCATCGCGACGGCGCGGCATCGGGCGGCGGCTACGGCAAGCAGCCGCCGCCGGTCGAGGCGCTCTCCGAGCTCGCGGCCGCGTCGAGCGCGCACGAGCGGCGCGCGATGGAGGCCGAGCGCGAAGCGGTCGCGATGTACCGCGCGTATTTGATGCGCGATCAGGTCGGCGAGCGCTTCAGCGGCACGGTCTCGGCCGTGACCAGCTTCGGCGCGTTCGTCGAGATCGAGGAGCCGTTCGTCGAGGGCCTGATCAAGCTCGACTCGCTCGGCGAGCCGTTCGATTACGACGAGGTCCACATGCGGCTGTCGGGTCGCCGCACCGGCCGCTCGCTCGAGCTCGGCGATCGCGTGACCGTCGAGATCCAGAACGTGAGCGTGCTGCGCCGCCGGATCGACTTCACGCTGATCGACACCGCGCCGAAGCGCGAGCACGGCATGGTTGCCCCGGCGACCAAGCCGCCGCGCCTCGAGCCGAGCCCGCGCGCTGCAATCCCGGACAAGCGCCGCGCCGGCCGCCACGCCGAGCGCGCGCAGCCCCAGGCCCGCCACGCTCACGCGAGCGGCGGCAAGCTCCGCCTCGGAGTGTCGCATCGCGGCAGGAAGAAGAAGTAAGCGTCAGCGGATCGTCACCCGGCTGAAGTAGCCGAGCACGTGTACGAGATCGCGCTGTACGCGCTGCTCGCGCATCTTTCGTACATCGCCGTCGCGAACGACGATCGAGGCGATGCCGTGGACGTCGGCGTAGAGGCGCGTGTGGATCCGCGTCGTTCCGGGCTGATCGCCCGGCACGCAGACGATTTCGCCCCAGACCTCCGCGTGGGCGTTGCCGGTGTCCTGGAACGTCAGCATGCGCGCCTGCGGCGTCTCGTGGAACGACAGGTTGTCGCGGTTGCCGTCGGGCTTGACCAGCGTGACCCGAGCGTCACGACCGTGCCGCCAGGTCACGATCACGCGGGCGACGTCGGGGAAGACCTCGACCCAGCGCGCGTAATCCTCGACCACTGCGAAGATCTCGGACGGGTCGCCCGGGACGGTGGCTTCCCCCTCGGTGATCGAGGGGTCATTGGCGCTCTGATAGACGCGCACGCCCGGATCTGCATACGCCGGAATGGCCAGCGTCAGGGCGACGAGGACGGGGACGGCCCGCACGGGACATTCTTTGGAGCAACCTCCATGCCGCGCGCAAGTCTTTTATTCATTACATCTCACCGTGCACGGCCTTCCGTCACTGTCGGAATGTTCGCCATGCCCACGACAGGATTGTCAGGGAGCCACGGTGACCGGGAAGTTGCTCGCGTGTCCGCCGTCCCCGATCTCCCCGTGTGGCCCATAGCCCCAGCAGAACAGGTGGCCGGCATCATCGAGCGCGCACGCGTGGTAAAGCCCGACCGTGATCCCCGTCCAGGTGTGCCCCGACGGAAGCTGGACCGGCGCGGCGACCGGGTCGTCGTTGCCGGTGGTGCCGCGCCCGAGCTCGCCGTCTTCGTTGTAGCCCCAGCACTCGGGCACGCCGCCGCAGATCGCGCACGAGTTCTCGAAGTTGATCGCCAGCGCCGTACAGCCCGCGAGCGGCCCGTGCGCGTCCTCGACCTGTGCGGGCGAGGTCAGGACGCTGCCCGTCGGGGTCGGCTGGCCGGCCTGGCTCTGGCTGTCCTGTCCCCAGCACCACACGTTGCCGCCGGCGAGCTCGCACGCGGTCTCGTAGTCCGCCGCGACCGCGGTCACGCCGCTCGCTTCTTGCGGTGCGCCCGGGTTGTCGTCTGCGTTCATCGTGCCGTCGCCGAGCTGTCCGTACGTGTTGTCGCCCCAGCACACGCGCGACCCGTCGGCGAGCGCCGCACATCCGAACTGGTCGCCGAGCTGCATCGACACGATGGGCTGCGCGACCAGCAGCGCGACCGATGGAGTCATCGGTGTCGTCGTGGCGGTGCCGATCACGACCCCCCAGCACTCGAGCTGTCCCCCGCCCACGGCGCACGATCCCGGATCGCCGGCGAAGATCTGCGTCCACGTTCCGGACGGCGGCGGGACGGTCGTCACCGCATCCGAACTCGAGCTTCCCGCGCCGAGCTCGCCGTTGTTGTTTCGCCCCCAGCAGTGCAATGCGCCGTTCTCGCGCTCGCACGTGAAGTTGTAACCGGCCCTCATCTCGTCGGGCGTGCCGATCTGCGCCGGTCCCGGCTCGGGGAGCGGCGCGTCGCACGGCTCCGACGGCAGGCACACCTGAGTCTCGCCGCGGGCCACGCCAGCGCGGACCGCGCCTTCGCCGTCGTAGCCCCAGCAGTACACGTGATCGTCGCTCGCGATCGCGCACGTGTGCTCGTCCCCGCCCGCGGTCGACTTCCATGTCAGCCCCTCTCCGGGCGGCGTGATCTCGACCGGCAGGAGCCGGCTGGACGGCGCGCCCTGGCCGAGCTCGCCGTTCACGTCGTCGCCCCAGCACGATAGCTTGGTGCCGTCGAGCAGGCATGCGAAGCGGGTCTGCGCCTCGGGATACGGCAGCGAGCCGGACCGATCGACCACGCTGGCGGCGCCGATCGGCTTGGCGTTGGAGATGTCGATCGGCGGGTTCTGCACCCAGAACCCGTCGCCGAGCTCACCGACGTACTCGTACCCCCAGCACTCGGCCTGTCCGGCGTTCACGCCGCAGGGCGAGCCGCCATCCGGCGCGGCGAATGTCCACGTCTCGTCGGTGCCGAGCTGGGTGGGTGTCGTCAGCGTCGCGCCCGGCAAGTCGCCCCAGCACCACAGCTGGCCGGCGGTCGCGGTCGGATCCGTGCTGGCGATGGCACACGTGCCGTTGTTCTTGGCAAACACGTGGAGCACGACGAGGCCGCCGCCGAGCGCGACCGCGGTCGGCTTGATGATCTCCATCGTCGCCGCGTCGGGCACGGCCTGGTGCGCGTTGTTCGCGCCCCAGCACCACAGGCCCTGGCTGGCGCTGATCGCGCAGCCGTGACGATAGCCGAGTGATACTTCGCTCCAGTCGGTGATCGTCGAGTCGACCGGCGTGGCGAACGAGACGTCCATGCGGCTGTCCCCGATCGCGTCGCTCGCGCCCCAGCACCACAGCTGGCCGGCGCCGATCGCGCACGAATGCACGCCACCGGCGGCGACGGTCTCGAACGCGGGCGCCATCGCCATCGGCGAGAGCGCGACCGGGGCCGGCGCGAGCACGTTCCCGCCCGCCCCACCTTCGGCCTGGCCTTCCGCGTTGCGCCCCCAGCACGATACGACGCCGCCCTGGATCGCGCATGCGTGGGCGCCGCCGACCGCGAGCGCCGACCACGTGTCGGTGCCGACTCGCGCCGGGCTGGCGTCGAGTGCCGGAGTCGTGCCCACGCCGAGCTGGCCCTCGGAGTTGTCGCCCCAGCAGTACAGCTCGCCCTGGACATCGAGCCCGCATGCGTGGCGCGCGCCGAGGCCGAACGCTTGGAAGTCGATCGAGAGCGGCTTGCACACCGTGCCGTCGTCGGGCATGCACTGGCCGGCCATGCAGCGGTAGCCGTCGGGGCACTCGGTCGTGCACTGGATGCCGCACGCGTCCTTGGGCGGTGAATAGCAGCCGGCGAGCGCGAGGGCGCACGCGTACAGCCACCGCTGAGTCTCCACGAGACCATCTTACCTCAGCCGCGCGCCGCCAGTGCTTCGAGCAGCTTGCGGCGCGTGATCGGCTTGGCAACGAGCGCGCGCACCCCGAGGTCGCGGGCACGCCGGCGGTGCTCGGGGTTCGCGCGCGACGTGATGATGACGATCGGCGTGGTCTTGAAGCGTTCGTCCTTGCGCAGCCGCGCGATCAGGTCGAAGCCGCCGAGCTCGGGCATCTCGAGGTCGGTCACGACGAGGTCGTAGCGGAGCTGGCGCGTCATCTGGAGCGCGCGCGCGCCGTCCTCGGCGACGTCGACGATCCAGCCCTCGCGGCCCAGCATCGTCGTCATCGCCTCGCGGATCGCGCGCGAATCGTCGACGACGAGCGCGCGGCCGGCGAGCACCATCGGGCCGCTCGAGCTCTCGGCGACATCGCCCGGCGCGTCCGGATACACCCGGCGCACGAGCTGTGCCGGGTCGAGGATGAGCTGGACCTTGCCCGACCCGCTGATCGTCGCCGCCGCGTACAGCGTGAGGGGAGCGAGCAGGGGCCCCAGCGGCTTGATGATGATCTCGCGCGGGCCGACGAGCTTGTCGACGGTGCACACCAGGTGCTTGCCGGCGAACGACACGACGACGCCGGGGCGGCGATCGTTGGTCGCGCCGTGGCCGAGCAGCATCTCGAGGCGCAACACCGGCACCGGCTCGAGCTTGAGCAACGCGGTGTCCGCGCCGGGCTCGACGAGCGTGGTGTCGACGACGTGCACCGCGGGAATCGCGTAGACCTGGCCGCCGACCTTGAACAGCATCGCCTGCGCGAGCGACGTCGACAGCGGAAGGCGCAGGCTGAACGTCGTGCCGCGGCCGGGCGCGGAGCTGACCTTGACCTCGCCGCCGAGCCGCGCGATGGTCTGGCGCACGAGATCGAGGCCGATGCCGCGGCCGGCGAGCTCGTCGGCGTCGCCGCGGATCGAGACCCCGGTGCCGAGCGCGTCGAGCACGTCGGCGTCGGTCGCGATCTGCGCGCGCGCCGTCGTCCACCGGCCGGTCGCGATCAGCCGCTCGCGCAGCGCGGCGGTGTCGACGCCGCGGCCATCGTCGGAGACGTCGAGGACGAGCAGGTGGCCGTCCTGGCGGGCGCGGATCGCGATCGTCGCGGCCTCGGGCTTGCCGCGCGCGGCCCGCTCCTCCGGCGACTCGATGCCGTGCGCGACCGCGTTGCGGAGCAGCTGCGTGATCGGATCGACGAGCTGCTCGGCGACCGCCTTGTCGAACTCGGTGTCCTCGCCGAGCGTGCGCAGCTCGACCTTGACGCCGGTCGCGCGGCGCAGCGCGCGCAGCGTGCGCGCCGCGTGCGACATCAGATTGCGCGCGGTGTCCATGCGGATGCGCGTGAGCCCGCGCTGGAGCTCGCCGATCGTGCGGCGCAGCGCCTCGATCTCGTCGAGCAGCGCCGCGGTCGTCTGCGATAGCAGCGCGGCCTGGCTCGCCAGCTCGCCTTCGGCCTCGCCGAGCACGCGCGTGCTGCCGCCGGCATCCAGCGCGTCGCGCAGCGTCTGCCGCGTGCGCGCGAGGTCGCGCGCGAGCGTGCGCAGGAGCTGGACGCGGCGCTCGATGCGCGTGCGGTCGAACAGGAGCTCGCCCGCCGACGACATCAGCGCGTCGACGCGCTCGGGCTCGACGCGCAGGTAGGTCTTGGGCTCCGGCGATGCCACCGCGTCGGTGCCGACCTCGAGCACGGGCTCGGGCTCGCCGGCTTCCGTGATCGTCGGCATCGACAGCGAGTCGCCGGCGGTGCCGGGGCTCTCGAGCACCGGCACGCCGCGCGGCTCGGAGTCGAAACGCACGCGCGCGATCTCGCGCGTCGATCGTCGCCCCTGTGTCATCGACTCGCCGGGCTCCCCGGGGCCGGCGACGATCTTCTCGATCTGTTCGCGCACGCGCGCCGCGATCGGTTCGGCCGTGGCGGGCTCGACCGCGAGCTGGTCGAGATACGCGCGCATGCCGTCGGTGACCTCGACGATGAGATCGGGTGTTTGCGCCGTCCACGGCGACGGCTCGCGCGCGAGCACGGCGAGCGCGCTCTCGAGCCGGTGCGACAGGTCGACCATCACCGCGAGGCCGACCGTGCCGGCCGCGCCCTTGAGCGTGTGCGTGACCCGCATCAGCTCGGTCAGCACCTCGGGGGCCGGCCGCGCCGAGCCGCCGGCGAGCACGCGCGTCGTGACCGCCTCCAGCGCGTCGTGCGCCTCGGCGCGAAACAGCTGGCGCAGCATCGCGAGCTCGTCGGCGTCGAAGTCGAGGTCGTCACCCATGTCAGGCGGCGCCTTCGATCGACGAGGTGACGAGCTCGAGCGCGCGCCGCACGAGCCGCACCGGATCGAGCAGCTGGAGCGGCCGCCCGGTCGCGTCGACCACCGCGCCGGCTTGCTCCGACAGGCTCGCGACGTGATCGACCTGGTCGACGCGCAGCGCGCACACCTGCGCC
Organism: Kofleriaceae bacterium; assembly: GCA_035500135.1. Classification (GTDB taxonomy): domain Bacteria; phylum Myxococcota_A; class Polyangia; order Haliangiales; family Haliangiaceae; genus JABFXX01. The sequence continues at coordinate 22,246 of DATJXL010000354.1, read as the reverse complement.
TCGGCCTCGATCACGAGCGCGCCGTCGCCCTGGCGCGCGGGCGGGCCGGGCGGCTGGTCGAGCAGCGCCGCGACGTCGAGCACGGGCAAGATCGTGCCGTGCAGGTTGCACACGCCGCCGAGCGCGGGCGGCGCGGTCGGCACCGCGGTGACGAAGCCGAGCGTGACGACCTCGCGCACCCAGCGCAGCTCGATCGCGTAGCGCGAGCTCCCGAGGGCGAACACGATCACGTTGCGCAGCTCCGACACGCCGCGAGGATACCGTGCGTCGAGTCACGGCGAAAACTGCCGATCGACGAGGCCTGGCGCGTATACTGCGGCCATGCGGAAGGCCCTCGCGGCGGTCGCGGCGCTGGCGGCGTGCGGCGGAGGCTCGTCGCAGGGCCCGATCGACGCGCCGAACGACGACTTTCCCGACGCTTTCGTCGAGTTCCCCGACGCCGGGCTGATCTGGGAGCCGCTGATCTCGCGGAGCTGGTCGCTGCAGCCGATGGGCGAGGAGTGGGAGTGCACGCGGATGCAGGTGACGAGCGACACCTGGATCGCCGGGTTTCGCGAGCTCGCGCCGGCCGGCACCGACGAGCTCGTGCTGACCGTGTCGTCGACCGCGACGCCGCTCGGCGACTACGACTGCTCGGCCGCCAGCGTCGACACCACGATGATCTACGCCGCCGGCATCCGCACCGACGATCTCGTGTTCCCGACCGCCGCGGCCGTGCACGTGTCCGCCGGCCAGTACCTGAACCTCAACGTGCACCTGTCCCAGCTCGGCACGTCGACGTTGACCGGCACGTCGGGCGTGCTGGTCGCGACGACCGATCCGTCGCTGATCGCGCACCCGGTCGACATGTTCTTCGCGGGGACGGTGGTCATCAGCATCCCGAGCAACGACATGCCGAAGACCCAGCAGGGCGGGTGCTCGGCCGGAAGCGACTACCACATCGTCTCGCTGTGGCCGCACATGCACGCGCTCGGCACGCACCAGCAGCTCGTCGTCGGCGACCCGTCGACGGGTACCTCGACCACGCTGCTCGATGCCGACTACTCGGTGTCGTCGCAGGTCAACCATCCGGTCGCTGATACCGACGTCGCGATCAGCGACACGATCACGACGACGTGCACGTGGGTCAACGACACCGGCACGACCGTCGTGGCCGGCGACACCGTTGCCTCCGAGCAGTGCTTCACCGGCATCTACGAGTACTCGATCCCGGGATCGATGTATTCGTGCGTGACCGGGATCTAGCTTCTGGCGCGTGGGCGTGGTCGGGGCTAGCTCGCGGCCTTCGACTCGAGAACCAGCTCGGGCCGCGCGCGGTGCTCGACGACCTCGCGCGTGACCACGCACTCCTTGACGCCGGTCAGCGAGGGAATCTCGTACATCACGTCGAGCATGACTTCCTCGAGGATCGCGCGCAGGCCGCGCGCGCCCGAGTTGCGGCGCGCCGCTTCCTCGGCGATCGCGCGCAGCGCGTCGGGGCGGAAGTTCAGCTTCACGCCCTCGAGCTCGAACAGGCGGTGATACTGCTTCGCGAGCGCGTTCTTCGGCTTCCACAGGACCTCGGTCAGCGCGTCGACGTCGAGCGCGTCGCAGCTGACGATCACGGGCAGGCGGCCCATGAACTCCGGGATCATGCCGAACTTGATCAAATCCTCGGTGCGCGCCTGGCGGCGCAGCGCGTCCTTGTCGTCCTCGGCGGTCGACACCTCGGCGCCGAAGCCGAGGCCGCGCTGACCGGTGCGCCGGCGCACGATGTCCTCGAGGCCGTTGAACGCGCCGCAGCAGATGAACAGGATGTCGGTCGTGTCGATCTGGATCAGCTCCTGCTGCGGGCGGTTGCGCGCGCCGTCGGGCGTGATCGTCGCGGTCTTGCCCTCGAGGATCTTGAGCAGCGCCTGCTGCACGCCCTCGCCGGACACGTCGCGCGTCGGCGACGGGGTGCCGCCCTTGCGCGCGATCTTGTCGATCTCGTCGATGCAGATGATGCCGCGCGCGGTCTTCTCGACGTCGCCGCCGGCGGCGCGGAACAGCGCCTTGACCACGCTCTCGACGTCTTCGCCGACGTAGCCGGCCTCGGTCAGCGTGGTCGCGTCCGCGATCGCGAACGGCACGTCGAGCTTCTTCGCGAGCGTCTGCGCGAGCAGCGTCTTGCCCGAGCCGGTCGGGCCGAGCAGGAGGATGTTGCCCTTCTGCAGCTCGACGTCGGTCTGCTTGCCGCGCATGCCGATGCGCTTGTAATGGTTGTAGACCGCCACCGCGAGCGCGCGCTTGGCGTCCTTCTGACCGACGACGTACTTGTCGAGCTCCTCGACGATCGCCCGCGGCGGCGGGTACTTGGGACGCTCCGACGCCTCCTCCTTCGCGAGGATGTCGTTGCACAGAGTCACGCACTGGTCGCAGATGAAGACGCGCGGGCCGGAGATGAGCTTTCTGACCTCGCGGCGCTGCTTTCCGCAGAAGGAGCAGTGGAACTCTTCCATCCAGATCCAATTCTTACATGTTTGGAGGGCCAGGCAACAGGTCGAATGGCCGCGTCACGTATGACGCAGCAGGTAAAGTCCGCCATGGCTTGACGCGGTCCGCTGGCGAGGGATCACTCGCGGTGTGCGTGCCGTCGTGATTTGCGCGGATCCGGAGCGTTCGGCTCGTGAAGCCGCGTCGGTCGTGACGCTGGTCGCGGAGCTCGGCGCGCGCCTGTCGGTGGGCCGGTTCGATCTGGGCGGGCTCGATCTCGACGAGCTCGGCAAGCACCCACCGGATGTCGTGATCGTCGACGCCGGGGACGAGCTGCCGCGCGCGCAAAAGACGATCCAGAAGCTGCGCGACGGCGGCCCGCTCGTCGAGATTCCGATCCTCGTCGCGGTCACGGTCGCGCGGTTGCCCGCGCTCGACTTCTCGATCGGGTTCGACGACTTCGTGCTGCTTCCGATCGTACCGGCCGAGCTGTACGCGCGCATGCGCCAGCTCGACTGGAAGTCGGCGACGTTCGGATCCGACGAGGTGATCAAGATCGACGACCTCGTGATCGACATCGCCGGCTACGAGGCGCGCATCGCGGGCCGGCGCGTCGATCTGACGCATCAGGAGTTCGAGCTGCTCCGGTTCCTCGCCCAGCATCGCGGCCGCGTGTTCACGCGCCAGGCGCTGCTCGAGCGCGCGTGGGGGTACCAGTACGCCGGGGGCACGCGCACGGTCGATATCCACGTCCGGCGCGTGCGCAGCAAGCTCGGCGCGGTCGGCGAGCTCGTGGAGACCGTGCGCAACGTCGGCTACAAGATGCGCGGCTGAGGCCTCGCCTGGGCTCCGGTCCGAGTTCTGGCCTAAGGGGGAAGCCCGACCTCCGAAGTCCTGTATCCTCATCACGTGGCAGGTCGCGCCTCCATCGTCGGAGCCGCCGAGACAGACGTCGGCAAGGTGCGCGATCACAACGAGGACAATCACTTCCTCGATCCCGAGGCGGGCATCTTCCTCGTCTGCGATGGCATGGGCGGCCACGCCGCGGGCGAGGTGGCGAGCGCGATGGCTGTTCAGAAGATCCGCGAGCTGTGGTCGAGCGAGGCGACCCAGACGATCGCGGACCAGTGGCTCGCGCAGGGCACCGCCGATGCGCACCGCGAGCTGATGAGCGCGATCGAGAACGGCGTGGTCGCCGCGCACGACGCGATCATCGCCGAGGCCCAGCGCGACAAGACCAAGGGCGGCATGGGGACGACGCTCGTCGGCGGCATCGTCGTCGGCAACGAGATCCTGTTCGCACACTGCGGCGACTCGCGCGCGTACCTCGTGCGCGACGGCATCGCGATGCAGCTCACCGAGGACCACACGCTGCTCGCGCGGCTGCTCGCCGCGGGCATCGACGTCGATGTCAACGGCGACGGCGCGCGGTTCAAGAGCATGCTCACGAACGCGCTCGGCATCGGCCAGGACTGCAAGGTGTCGACGTTCGTCGTGCCGCTCGCCGACGGCGATCGCTTCCTGCTGTGCAGCGACGGCGTCACCGAGTACGTGCAGGAGCCCGAGATCGGCGAGGTGCTGTGCAAGCAGCCGAGCCCGGCGCGCGCGGCGCAGCGCCTGATCGAGCTCGCGCTCGAGCGCGGTGGCGGCGACAACGCGACCGCGGTCGTCGTGCGCGTGCTCGAGGCCGGCGAGACCGCGCGGCCCGCCGAGGCGCTGCGCAAGGATCAAGCCGTGCTCGACGCGTGCACGCTGTTCGCGAAGCTCACACCGCAGCAGCGGCTGCGTGCACAGCGCATCGCGCTGCCGCGCGAGCACGTCGCCGGCGAGCGGATCCCGGCGATCGCGCTCGGCGATCGCGTCGCGTGGATCGTGGTCGACGGCGAGCTCGATCAAGACGGCGTGGTGCGCGGGCCGAGCGCGCTCCTGTACCCCGAGGCGCTGCTCGCGGACCGGCCGCTGCCCGACAAGGAAGGCCTCGCGGTCACGCGTGGCGTGGTGCGCACGCTCGCCGTGCGCGCCGACGATTTTCACGAGCTGTGCGATGACGACTCCGAGCTCGGCGAGGCGCTGCTCGCCGCGCTCGCGGCCGAGATCGCGTCGCACGCGCCGATGCGGCACACCGGCAAGATCGCGGTCGATCGCGACGACGATGCCCGCGCGCGCGGGCCGACCGATCCGGGCGAGCTCGGGCGTGCGGAGACGATGCCGCCCGAGAACGTGACGATGGGCGAGCTCGGGCGCGCGACGACCGCGCCGGTCGCGCCGGCGCCGGCGCCCGCACCGCCCGCGCCCGCGCCTGCACCTGCGGCCGCGCCTGCACCTGCGGCCGCGATCGATCGCCACCGCGCGCGCACCGAGAGCGACGAGCCCGAGATCGAGATCACGGCGGCGCCGGAGGGCGAGCCACCGGCGGACGAGATCGCGATCTCGCGTGCGATCACGCCGCGTCGCGCATCGAGCGAGCGCTTGTTCCTCGCCAAGGAGGAGCGCGCCGTCGCGGCCGCCGACCTCGAGGACGCACTCACCAAGCTCACGGTCGACAACCAGTGGGCCGAGCTCGACGACTCGGGCCCCGAGCTCGCGCCGCCGTCGCGCCCGCCGACGCAGCCCCCGCCGGTCGCCGCGGCGGCGCCTGCACGTGCGAAGAGCGCGAAGTCGGATCACAGCGAGCCGGAGATCTCGATCCTCGCGCCCGAGGCCGAGGTCGAGGCCGCGCCCGAGCTGGCGGTGCCGGCACCGGACGAGACCGGTGAAGGCGAAGAGCCCGAGGAGATCGTGATGACCGTCGACGACGACGAGGAGGGTCGCGTCGCGTTGCCGGTCGAGGACTCGTCGGGCGAGGTGCTGACGATGATCGCGGACGAGCCCTCGGATGCCGAGATCGTGATCGAGCGGAATCGCGAGTAGGCGAGCGGTTACGGCCGCGTGTACTCGGTGAGATCCATCGTGACCTCGCCGAGCTCGGTCTGCGCCGACATCTTGAGCGGCACGCGGTCGGCGTCGTCGGACAGCCACACCGTGAACGTGCGGGTCGGCGTCTGCGACTCGACGCTGAAGTCGGCGCGCGCGCGGTACGACGCGCCCGAGTACTTCACGGCGCGCCGGTTGCCGAGGACCGAACCGATCGTCTCCTCGCCGACGTAGCGCACGTCGACGCGCCACAGCCGGCGGCCGCCGACGACGTACACCGTGCGCGTCGTGCCGGGGGCCGCGCGCCAGCCGCGCAGCTGCGCCATCGCCGAGTGCGTGTCGTGCACGGTCTGCGCGCCGAAATCGAGCTTGAACGCGTGCGGCTTGGTGTCGTCGTCGCGCGTGTACGTGACGTTCGCGATCGTGCCGGTGAAGCGCGCCTGCGCCTTCGTGGTCTTGCCGTCCTGCACGACGTAGGTGTCGAGCTGCAGCGGGCGGCCGCTGTCGAGATCGATCACGGTCGTCGCCTCGTCGACGATCTTCTTGAGCAGCGCCGCGGCCCCGGCGGTCGCGGCGCGCGACTTGACGACGACCGCGCGATGGCCCTCGTACTGGCCGGCCTCGCCGACCGCGAGCTGCGCCTCGCCCGCGAGGATGCCGCCGAGCCTGACCTCGAACGCCATGCTCTCGCCGGGATTGAGCCCGACCTCGCCGGGCACGCTCGAGACGACCGCGACCTTGCCGTGCGATGCCGGCAGCGTGGTCGCCTCGGCACCGGCGCAGCCCGCCAGCGCGGCAGCGACCAGCGGCCATCGCGAGGTGCGTCGCATCGGCTTCTAGGATAGCTTGCGTTCGTGGAGCGCGGCACTGCAGTCGGCGTCACGCTCGGCGATCCGGCCGGAATCGGCCCCGAAATCGTCGCAGCGGCGCTCGCCGCGGCGTCGAGCGAGCAGCGGTCGCGCATCGTCGTGTACGGCGATCGCGCCCCACTCGAGCGCGGCGCGCGCGCGATCGGCGTCGAGTTGCCGGCGATCGCGATCGAAGGCGTCGGCACCGGCGATGCCGCGGTGGCGGGCGCACCCGACCTGGCGAGCGGCGCGGCGCAGGTCGGCTACCTCGAAGCGGCGACCGCCGCCGCCGTGCGCGGCGAGCTCGGCGCGATCGTGACCGCGCCGATCTCCAAGACGTGGGCGCGGCGCGCCGGGTTTGCATTCCCCGGCCACACCGAGATGCTCGCGGCGCGGCTCGGCGCGCGCGAGGTCGCGATGATGTTCGCGGGGCCGAAGCTGCGCGTCGCGCTCGCGACCACGCACGTGCCGCTCGCCGAGGTCGCGCGCGCGCTCACGACCGCGCGCGTGCGCACGACGATCGAGCTGGTCGCCGCGGCGCTCGCGCGGGACTTCGGGATCGCGCGCGCGCGGATCGGCGTCGTCGGGTTGAACCCGCATGCCGGCGAAGGCGGCTTGATCGGCGTCGAAGATGCCGACGTCATCGCGCCCGCGCTCGTGCAGCCGTGCGGCGATGCCGTGCTCGCGGGCCCGCTCGTACCCGACGCCGCGTTTCGCGCCGCGCTCGAGGGCCATCACGACGCGCTGGTCGCGATGTATCACGACCAGGGCTTGATCCCGGTCAAGCTCGTGGACTTCGAGCAGGCGGTCAACGTGACACTCGGCCTGCAAATCGTACGCACCTCGCCCGATCACGGCACCGCGTACGACATCGCGGGCAAGGGCCTCGCGCGCGCGACGTCGATGACACGCGCGCTCGCGCTCGCGTTCGAGATGCTCGCGCGGCGCACCGCGAGTTGAGTCCGCGAGCCGTGGTCGAATGCCCCGCGACTCGGGTAACCCCGCGGCGTACGTCCGCGCTTCGCTCGTCACGTGGAACCACCACGCTCCTCGTTCCGGTGCGGGCGTGCGCCGCGATCCGGCTCGGATCGCTCGGTCTCGCTCGCCGCTGATCTGATCAGGTGGTGCTAGTAAAGCGCGCGCAGCGCTTCGGTGTCCGAGATGATGACCTTGCGGCCCTCGGTCAGGATCAGCCGCCGGCGCTTGAACTGAGACAGCGTGAGCGAGACGGTCTCGCGCGTCGAGCCGATCAGGTTCGCGAGCTCCTGATGCGTGATCTTCAAGGCGACCAGCGTGCCGCGCGCGTCGTCGACGCCGTACTCGCCCGCGAGCTTGACCAGCAGCTCGGCGAGCTTGCTCGACACGTCGCGGAACACGAGCGCCTCGACCTTGTTCTCGAGCTCGCGCCGTCGCACGATCATGAGGCGCGTCATCGCGAGGCCGAGCGCCGGGTGGCTGTGCATCAGCTCCTCGAAGTGCGCGCGCTCGATCTCGGACAGCAGCGCGTTCTCGACCGCCTCGGCCATCTCGGTGCGCGGGCCGCCGTCGAGCAGGCAGCTGTCGCCGAACAGCTCGGCCGGGCCGTGATACGCGAGCGTCAGCGACTTGCCGTCGCGCGTGACCTTGCTGACCTTGATGCGGCCGCCGTGGACAAAGAACAGCGAGCGGCCCGGATCGCCGGGCAGATAGATGACGTCGCGCCGCCGCGCCTCGCGGAGCTCCACGCGTTCGGCCATGCGCGCGATCGCGTCGGGGCCGAGGTCCGCGAGCAGCGGGACCTTGCGCAGGTACCAGAGGACACGTTTGGGGTCGGGCACGTGTCAATTGTAACACGGCTTACGGCTCACACCACGATGTCACCCGGCTCACCAGCGGTGGCGATCTGCACCGTGGCATCCCGCCAGGTTGGCTCGCGGGCCATCCGCTCGGCCAGCCGCGCGACGACGAGGTCCTCGATCGTGCGGCGCAGCGGGCGCGCGCCGAGCTTGGGGTCGTGGCCGAGCTCGGCCAGCCGCGAGCGCGCGGCCGCGGTGACGACGACGCGGAGGTTGCGCGCGACGATGCCGGGACGCACGCGCAGCTTGCCGAGCTCGAGGTCGACGATGCGCTCGAGCGCCGCGGGCGGCAGCGGCTGGAACGGCACGATCGCGTCGAGCCGGCCGATCAGCTCGGGCCGGAAGAACTGGCGGATGACCCCGGTCGGATCGGGCGCAGCCGACGGATCGCTCGAGAAGCCGGGCGCGCGCGGATCGGCCGCGCCGAGGTTCGTCGTCATCACGATCACGGTCATGCGGAAATCGACGAGCCGGCCGAACGCGTCGGTGAGCCGGCCTTCGCCGAGCACGCCGAGCAACAGATCGAACGCCGCGTCGTGTGCCTTCTCGAGCTCGTCGAACAACACGACCGACAGCGGCTGGCGGCGAATGCGATCGGCCAGGCTCGTGCCGCCGGGCGATGGCGTCACGAGCCGCGCGATCGCGCCCGGCGTGCCGAGCTCGCTCATGTCGACGCGCACGAGCCGGTCGGCATCCCCGAACAGGTAACGCGCGAGCTGCTTGGCGAGCTCGGTCTTGCCGACGCCGGTCGGGCCGGCGAACAGGAGCGAGCCGACCGGCCGCTGCGGATCGTCGAGGCCGGCCTTGAGCCGCGCGATCACGCGCGCGCACGCCATGCACGCGCGCGCCTGGCCGATCACGCCCTTCTCGAGCTCGCGCGCGATCGCCGCGGTGTCGAGCGCGCGCTCGGGCGAGATCAGATCGATCGGCAACCCCGACCACGCGCCGAACGTCTGCACGAGCGCCGGCAGATCGAGGTCGCGCTGGCCCTGCAGCGAGCAGTACTGCGCGAAGCCGAGCGCCTTGCCGGGGAACGCGGTGTCGCGGCGGAACGCGTCGCACAGCTCGACCAGCCTGCGCGCGGCGTCGGCCGTCATCGCGACCGGCGGCTCGAGCCGTTGCCCGTACGGCTCGAGCAGCGCGATCACCTGCGCGGGCGTGGCCTCGGCGACGCGCACGACCCGCAGCGAATCGATCAATGCGGGGTGGCGCTGCCTGGCCTTGACGAGCTCGGGCTCGTCGCACTCGGCGATCATCGCCAGCTCGCCCGCGATCACGGCCGGCGCGAGCAGGTCGGTGATCGCGGCGCCGTCGGACATCGGCGCCATCGCGTCGGCGAGGCGATCGATGTAGAGCACGTCGCTGCTGCTCTCGAGCTCCTTGACCATCGTCAAGCAGCGCTGCTGCCACATGCCGAGGTAGATCATGCCGGCGACGATGCGATCGGCGCTCGTCGCCCACAGCCGGCGGCGCCGGCCCGACTTGCCGCGCGATTGCTCGAGCAGCACGCGCGCGATCCTGCGCACGAGCGCGGTCTTGCCGGCGCCGCGCGGGCCGACGAGGAGCAGGCTCGGCAGCTGCTTGTGCTGGACGAGCGGCGCGATCTGCTCGCTGTACAGCGGATCGACGCCGACGACGGCGGGCAGCCGGTTCGCGCGCGCGAGCGCGACCCAGTCCTCGGCGATCGCCTCGAGCGTCGGCACGGGCTGCTCGGCGGTGCCGCCGGCACTGCCCCGCGCGCGCGTGACCGCGTCGATCGGGCTCCACTCGATGATCTGCTCGTCGAGCTCGCGGCGCAGATCGTAGAGCGCGGCCGGCGTATCGCCGACGAGCGCGGAGAACACGAGCGCGCGGATCGTCTCGGGCACCGCCTCGAGATCCTCGGCGACGAACGTCCAGTCGAAGCGCGGCACGATCACGCGATACAGCGGCGAGCTCCCGGCGTCGTGCTTGGCGCCCCGTGTCGCCGAGGTTGCCGGCTCGCTTTCGAGCGGGGCGGCAACGTAGCCGAGCCGGATCGGCACTTCGCGTCCCGCGATCACGTAGCCGCGCGGATCGGGGCGGCCGGGATGGATGTCGACCTCGAGCTTGCGCAGCTCGAGCTCCTCGGTCCACAGGTAGCGCGCGACGGTGTCGGATTCGTCGGCGACGAGCGCGGCCTGTGGCGCGAGCCGCGCGAGCGCGGTGTCCTGATCCTCGCCCATCGCGGCCGGCGGCGGCGTGTCGAACAGCGTGCGATGCCGCCGTAGCAGCACGGCCGAGTACAGCCCGCCGTGGTGCTTGGTCACGAACACGCGGAATGTCGCGCGGGTCATGGCGCGCGGCTCCACGCGAGGTGCCAGCTGCGGCGCACCGCCGACAGCACGTCCTTGAACTGGCCGCGATCGGTCCAGCCGGTCGCGAAGTCCTCGACCTCGAGATCGAACGCGCGCTGCGACCACCACAGCGCGGCGCGCGACGAGATCGTGCGCGTGACCGGCAGCAGCACGTCGGGGTTCGCCGGCAGCGCGCCACCGTGCTCGAGCGCGTGCTCGAGTGCGCGCCGGGCCGCGAGGTGCGCGCGCAGCGCCTCGTCTGGCGGCAGCGGCGCGCCGGCGCGCACGTCGACGCGCACGACGTCGGGCTCGGCCGCCGCGGCGCGCAACAGCCACGTGCCGTGCTCGTGCGCGAGCGCCTCGTGCACGAACAGCCCGCGCAGCACGGTCACGATGTCCTTGCGCGCGCGCCAGAACGTCAGCCAGTCGCTGAAGTTGCCGCTGCCCTTGCCGCCGAGGTTCATCATCATGACCTCGCCGGCGTCGGTCGCGTGGGCGGCGATCTCCGTCCACGCCTTCTGCAGCGCGAACACCTGCATCACCGCGGTCAGCCCGTTCGACTGCGCGGTGCCGACGCGCGACAGCACGACGGTGGTGGCATGCGCGGTCGGATCGAGCAGGCGCGGCAGCCCGCGCTCGATCAGCAGCGCCTCGGCGATGCCGGCGACGAGCGCGTCGCGGCCCGCCGGCGTTCGTCCGCGCGCCGGACGATGCAGCCGCATGCGCACCTCGCGCGCGCTGCGGCCGTGATCGCGCACGAGCCTGTGCTCGTAGGCGTCGTCGTCGTGATCGTCGCGTTCGTCGTCGACCGGATCGCTCGTACCGAACAGCTGCGCGAGCCCGGTCAGTCGCTGCTCGAGCTCGTCGACGTAGTAGCGGAGCTCGCCGGTGGCCTCGAGCTTGCCGCGGGCGAGCTCGCGCGAGCCGCGCACGCGCTCGACCGCCGCCGCGGCCTTCGCGATCGACGGCTCGAGCGCGGCGGTCGCGAGGTCGAGCGCTCCTCGCAGCACGTACGGTCCGGGATCCGGACGCTTCTCGAGCATCGGCTCGAGCGACGCGCGGATCGTGCCTGCTTCGTCGGCGAGCCGGACGATGCGCAGGCGCGCCGGCGGCGCGGTCGCGAGCACGTCGGTGAGCGCGCCCGCGACCTGATCCTCGAGCCAGCGCTTGACCGTGCGCGCGCCGTAGCGCGGATCGAACGCGTCGGCGACCGCGCGCTTGCGCACGGCCGCGCCGGCGTACACGAACGTGCTCTGCTCGCGCAGGCCGCGGCGCGCGAGCAGCTTGCCGAGCTCCTTGTCGACGACCTTCGCCGCGACCTCGGGCGTGAGCGGCTCGAACGGCACGACCTGGTCGATGCGGTTGAATAGCTCGATCGGGAAGAACTCGCGCACCGCGCGCGCGACGTCGGCGAGGATGCGATCGCGGGTCTCGCCGAACCCGATCGGCTGCGCGTGCCGCGCGCCGAGGTTCGACGTCATGATCACGACCGCGCTCGCGAAGCTCGTGACATCGCCGGCGGCGTCGGTCAGGCGGCCCTCGTCGAACAGCTGCAGCAGCAGGTGCAGCGCGCGCGGGTGCGCCTTTTCGATCTCGTCGAGCAAGACGACGCAGAACGGCTGCGCGCGCACCCGCGACGTGAGCAAGCCTTCGGGGCTCCAGCGATCGCCGATCAGCCGCGCGACCGCATCCGGCCCCGACATCTCGCCCATGTCGATGCGCACGAACCGCGACGGATCGCCGTACAGGTACTCCGCGATCGCGGTCGCGAGCTCGGTCTTGCCGGTGCCGGTCGGCCCGGTGAACAGCATCACCGACACCGGCCGGCCCGGATCGGCGAGCCCGGCGCGCACCTTCAAGATCACGTCGGTGGCCGCGCGCGTCGCCGCGGGCTGGCCGATCACGCGCGCCGCGAAGTGGGCCTCGATCTCGTCGGGCGGCAGCGCCTGCTCGAGCTGCAGGAGCTTCGGCGACAGCCCGGTCGTGCGCGCGAGCGCCTCGAGCACGTGGTTCGCCGTCACCTCGTCGTCGTCGCCGGCGGACACCTCCGCGGTCACGCGCCGCAAGATCTCGATCGCCACGCCGGGCCGCGCGCGCCACGGGAACAGCGCGGCGCCGAGCTCGAGCGCGGTGCGCGGCACGAACGGGTGGATCGACAGGTTCTTGTGCTCGGTCTCGAGCGCGCGCACCTCGTGGAGCAAGAGCTGTGCGGTCTCGCCGGCCGGCGCCGGCGGCACGGCGACGAGCGCGAGCGCCTCGGCGAGCCCCGGCGCGTCGCGCTCGAGCCGCGCGTGCTGCTCGCGCGTCATCTCGGCGACGAGCGCGACGTCGCCGCGCCGCACCGGTCCGCGGAAGAAGTCGGCGAAGCTGCGCTCGCTCTGGCGCGACTGACCGAGCCGCCCGAACAGGTGCAGATCCTCGATCCACAGGATCCCGCGCCTGGATCGGGCCTCGGCGAGCACGCCGAGCAGGCGCTCTTCCCACTGCCCGAGGTACGACATGCCCGCGATCAGCCGCTTGCCGGTGAGCCGCCACACGTGCGCGCAGCGATCGAGGTTGCGATGGATGCCGTACCCGTCGTCGCGCAGGCGATCGGCGATCCACTGCTGGATCAGCGTGGTCTTGCCCGAGCCGGGCGGCCCGACGACGACGACCGAGCGCGGCCGCGCGCCGGACAGCAAGTATTGCAGCCGCTCGCGATATGGCGAGCGCGGCACGCCGAGCTTGATCGCGTTGTTCGCGACGCGCTGGGTCTCGTCGACCGCGAGATCCTTGAGCACGCGATCGGCGCGCGGCGCGGCGGCGGCGGTGCGCTGGTCCTTCTTCTTCGACGGCAAGAGGTCGAGCAGCGACAGCGGCTCGGCGGTGAACGCGATGTGCGAGATCCGATCCTTGCCGTTCGACAGCCGCAGCGCGAGCGTGTCGTCGTCTTCTTCGAGCTCCGACCACAGGTGGCGCGCGGCGAGCTGCGCGAGCATCGCGATGTCGGTTCGCTCGGCGGCGACGAACCATAGCTCGCGATACGTCGGGTGGTAGCAGAACAGGTGCTGGCGCTCGTCGCTCGTCCACCGCGGCTCGACGACGAGCGGCATCTGGCCGAACAGGTGGCTGTCCTTGGTCTTGACGTCGACCGGCACGCGGGCGAGCTCGGTGCCGACCGGCAGCTGGAACAGCTCCTGATCGGCGGGCCGCGCGCGGCGCAGCTGCGCGCGCACCTGATCGATCATGCGCTCGCGCAGGCGCGCCTGGCTGTCGCCCGACGCATACGCGGTGTACGCGGCCGGGATCAGTGCGTGCCACGACTCCTCGGCGTCGCGCCGCACCTGGTACACGCCGATCGTGAAGTCGATGGTCACGGGCGCACGCTCACGGCTGGGCGCCTCCGAGCGGCTTCGTCCAGTTCCACAGCGACGCACCGTGATCGAAGCGGCAGCCGTGGCCTTGATGATCGATCGTCTCGAGCACGCGATCGACCGCGGCCTCGGGCAGGCGCCGCGCGAGCTCGCGCCACGGCACGTCGAGCTCGTCGCCGTAGACCTGCACCGAATCGTCGGAGACGTTGACCTCGCGGAACACCAGCCCGCGCGGCGCCTTCGGCTGCGGCGGCTGCGGGAGGTTCGCCCACTCGAGCTCGGAGAACGTCGCGCGCGGCTCGAGCGCTTCGACCCACACGTGGCACGCCTCGCCGGCGAGTCCGAGGAAGCGCTGCAGGCCGGCCTCGAGCACGTAGAGGAGGTCCGCGCCGCTGCCGGCGACGCGCACGAGTGCGGCCTGCGGCGGATCCTTGGCGAGGTCGTCGGGCTCGCGCGGCTCGCCCCAGCCGCGATCGGTCCAGGTATGGACGTGCGCGCGCCAGCCGTGATGCGCGGCCGCGCCGAGCGCGAGCTTCACCCAGGCGACGACGGCCGCGCGCGCGTCGCCCCGTGTCACCGATCCCGCCGAGCCCGGCGCTCCGCCGGGTTCGGCCGCGTGCACCAGCAGCGTCGCGCCGTGGCCGGGCGGGCGCAGCGCGGTGACGAGCCAGAACAAGTGGCTGCGGAACTGCGCGCGCTGCGCGACCGCGGTGTCGACCATGTCGACCGCATCGATGTCGCGCGCGAGCGCTTCGAGGCACAGCTCCTCGGCCGCGCGCAGCTCGCCCTGCGCCGACACGCACGCGCCGATCAGCGCGCCGAGCCGCGCGTGCTCGGCCGACAGCCGCGCCAGCTCGGCGCCGGGCAAGGCGGTCTTCCCGCCGGTCTTGCGCGCCGCGGTCGCGAGCGTGCCTTCGATCTCGCCGAGCCGATCGCGCACCGCCTGCACGGCCGACAGCGCGAGCTCGCGATCGGTCGCACGGCGCAGCTCGCCGAGCGACAGCGCGCCGCGCACGAGCCGCTTGCCGGTCGCCGCCGAGCGCCGCCACAGCGCGATGGCCACGTCGCCGGTGTGCTCGCCGAGTCGCGAGCCATCCGGTTTGACGATCGGCGCGTCGTCGGCGCCGGCGCGTACGGTGAGCGTCGCGCCGCGGCCTTCGGCGCCGGCCCTGGCGAGCAAGCGCGCGGCGGGCGCGAGCAGCGCGGCGTCGAGGTGGCGGCGCAGCGCGCGCGCGCCGAGCTCCGGCGAGAAGCCCGCCTCGGCGAGCCGCGCGATCGCGGCGGGCGAGATGTCGAGCTGCACGCTGCTCTGCGCGAACCCGCGCCGATCGGCCAGCCGGCCGATCGCGATCTCGGCGACCTTCGCGATCTCGTGCTCCTCGAGCGCGTGGAACACGACGATCTGATCGAGGCGGTTGACCAGCTCGGGGCGAAACGCGGCGAGCACGGCGTCGCGATAGCGGCGGGCCTCGACGTCGCGCGCGTCGCGCGCCGGCGCGAGCCCGAGCCGGCCCTTCGCGCCACGCGTGCCCAGATTCGACGTGAGCACGATGATCGCGTTGTGGAAGTACGTCGTGCGGCCGCGGCCGTCGGTGAGCCGCGCCTCGCCGAGGACTTGAAGCAGCAGATCGAACACCGACGGGTGCGCCTTCTCGATCTCGTCGAGAAGCACGACCCCGAACGGCTGGCTGCGGACGGCGGCCGTGAGTCTCCCCTCGTCGCCGTCACCGCCGAACAGCCGCTCGGCCGCCCACGGGTCGGTGTACTCGCTCATGTCGAGGCGCACCATCCTGTCGGGCGCGCCGAACAGATACGCCGCGACCGCGCGCGCGAGCTCGGTCTTGCCGACGCCGCTCGGTCCGACGAACAGCAGCGACGCCAGCGGCTTGTCGGCGGGCTGGAGCCGCGCCTTCGCGACGCACAGCGCCTCGGCGACGCGCCGCACGGCCTCGTCCTGGCCGATCATGCGGCGGCGCAGCTCGCCGATCACGTCGGCGATCGCGACCGGCCGCGCGTCGTCGAGCAGCGCGACCGGGATGCCGCTCGCCCACGAGAACGCGGCGTACAGCGCGCTGTCGCCGAGCACCGGGCCCTTGCCGTGCTCGTCGCGCGCGCCGTCGTGCGCGACGCGCAGCTCCTCGAGGAGGCGCACGACCTTGCCGGGGAACGCGCGGTAGGGCAGGTAGCGGCGCGCGAGATCGACCGCGGTCGGCACGGTCTCGGGCGCGATCTGCGCGCGATGCGGCTGCGTGCGCTTCCAGTGCTCGGCCCATGCGCGGCCGGCCGCGATCGAGGTCGGCTCGTCGGTCGGCGCGACCTGGACGCGCAGCATCGCGCCGATCAGCGACACGTCGCGGCGCTCGGCGCGATCGAGCGCGGTCGCGGTCAGCTCGCCGACCACGCGCACGCGGCCGTCGACGACGTGGCGGCGCAGCGCCGCGCCGAGATCGATGCCGCCTTCGGCCGGGCGATCCGCGAACAGCGCGCCGAAGTCGTCGAAGTAGAGGATCGCGTCGAGCGCCTCCGCGGCGGCGAGCACCTTCGCGACGCGCTCCTGCCATTCGCCGAGCCCGCTCGCGCCGGCGACGAGCTCGCTGGCCGACGTCGCCCACAGCTCGCGCCGCGGATGCGCGGCGGCCCACGCCTGCACGAGCGCGGATTTGCCGGCGGCCTCGTCGCCGACGAGCAGCACGCCGCGCTTCGCCGCATGGTCGAGCGCGCGCGACAGCTCGGCGAGCACCGCGTCGCGCCCGACGAGCGGCGGCGCCGGATCCGGCGGCTGCACGCGGCGGCCCGCGGCCTCGAGCGTCGCGACCGCGAGCCGCTTGCGCTCGGCCTCGGCGAGCGCGCGCCGGCCCTTCGCCTGGGCGAGCGGCGTGGTCGCGAGCTCGACCGCGAGCTCCTCGAGCCGCGCCGGCGCCCACGTCGACAACCGGCGCCAGCCGTCGAGATCGAGCGCGAGCGCGGCCGGCAACACCTCGAGGTCCTCGGCGACGCGCTGGGCGAGGTTCTCGCGGCGCTCGACATAGCAGGCGTGATCGAGCACCGGCACGAACACCCAGTGGCCTCTCGGCTCGTCGGTCTCGCGCGCGGTGCTGGGATCTGGCACGACGACGACATGGATCGCGATCGGAAACGACCGCGCGAGCCGGCCGGGCAGGTCGTGGCGCGCGAGCTCGAGCTCGATGCGCTCGAGCCGCACGCCGGGCGGCAACAACAGGCGCGCGACGCTCGCCGGCTTGGTCTCGTCGGGCAGCTCCGACAGCGCGAGCTCGAGCTCGCTGCGCGTGCGCTCCTCGGTGCCATATGCCGCGATCGCGGTCGCCGCGACCGGCGCGAGCTCGTGATGCTCGGACGGCAGCTCGCGGCGCAGCGCGAGCGTCGTGAACCGCAGCTTCGGGTGATCGGTCATCGCGCCAGCACCAGGCCGCCCACGACGACGACGATGCACGCTGCGAGCGCGATCGCAGGGTTCGCGGTCATCCATCGCCAGAACGAAGCGTCCGGATCGCGGACGAGCACGATCGCGATCGCGTTGTTCGCGGCGTGCGCGCACATCGTCGGCAACGCGGAGTTCGCGCGGATCGCGATGAAGCCGAGCGCGAGCCCGAGCACGAACGTCGCAACCATCTGCGCCGGCTGCAGGTGATAGATCGCGAACGCCGCGGCCGTCGCCAGCACCGCGAGCGCGGGGTGGATGCGGCGGGCGAGCGCGCGCGCCGCGATGCCGCGGAACACGAGCTCTTCGCAGATCGCGGGCAGGAGCGCGATCACGACCAGCGTCGGCGCCGCGGGCGCGCTCGTCACCAGGTGCTCGAGCGGCCTGACCTCGGGCGACGGTACGATCAGCGCGACCACCACAAGCATCGGGAACCACAGCGCGATCCCGACCAGGATCGCCCCGGCGAAGTAGCGCGGGCGCGCGCGCCGTACGCCGAGCAGGGCGCGGTCGCGCCGCGCCGCGACGACGACGAACGCGATGGCGACGACGTAGCTGGCCGCGGCCGCGACCAGCGCCGGCGCGCCGGCGCCCGCGAGCACGATCTGGACGGCATAGATCGTCGCGATCGCGCAACCGGCGATCGCGAGCGGCGCGTGATACAACGAATGGGTGCGTGGCTCGCTCGGGCTCGGGCTGGTCATCGGCGCTGCGATCGGTGCCGGCGCAATGTATCTCGGGCTGCGCCCGCCGTGGGGTGGTCATGCCGCGACGCCGATCGACGGCGGCGCGGTCGCTTCCGCGCCGGGCGACGCGGGAGCGGGCAAGCCGGCGAAGAAGCGGCACGGCACCCATCGGCGGCCGGTCGCCGGACCGAGCGCGCCGGGCGCGAGCGCGCCGGGTGCGCCGACCACGACCGGCGGCGACAGCGACGACCAGGCGTGGGCGAACCAGGGCGACACGGTCGAGGAGACCGGACCGGCGCCCGTCGTGCTGTCGGCGGCCGATCGTGCGCTCGAGTGGCGCGGCGACGACGTCACGCCGCCGCCGCGCACGGTCGACATGAACAGCAACGCGCGCCCGCTCGAGGACGGCGAGATCAAGTCGGTGATCGCCGGCCAGTCCGGCGCGGCGCAGAGCTGCGTCGTGCAAGCCGCGACCAACGCGCAGCTCCAGGCGACGATCACGGTGAAGCTGGTGGTCGATGGCAAGGGCAACGTCACGCGCAGCAAGCTGCAGGCGCCGCACTACTTGTTCGAGCACGGCCTGCTCGCCTGCATCAAACCCGCGCTCGCGCGCATCAAGTTCCCCGCCACCGGCATGCCGACGCTGGTGACGATGCCGATCAACCTGACGTAGTCGAGCTCAGTCCGATCTCGCCGCGTTGTAGAACGCGTCGTCGTTGCTCATGAGCAAGACGTCGTAGGTCTCGAGCGCGACATGCGCCGGGATCGCCAGGTCGGCGGCGAACGAGCCGTCGGCGCGGGTGATCGCGCTGCCGAGCAGCACGTTGTCGCGCCGGCTGGGCGGCGCGAGCCAGACGGCCACTTCGCGATCGGGCAGCGGCTTGCCGGATGCCTTCACGTAGCCTTCGACGTGCAGCGAGCCGCCGCGATATGCGGTGGCGTCGACGAGCGTCACCGTCAACGTCGGCGTCGGCTTCTTCGGATCGGAATCGACGGCCGGCAACGTCGGATCCGGGCTGATGCGCTCGGTGACGTCGCTCGCCGGAGCGGCGCTGCCGGCACCGCCGTCGCCGACCGCGCCCGACGGCGGTGCCTGGTCGAGGCCCTTGTGCTTGTCCGCGAGCTGCTGGTCGCTGAGGCCGTGGATATCGCCCTCGAGCTGCGTGTAGTTGCGCTTGTACTGCGCCGGCTTGTCGAACGGATCGTCGCGGCGCGGGCGGTGCAGCGTCTTGTCGTTCGCGCCGTTGACGTCCATGTGCAGCGCCGAGCCGCCGAGATCGATGCGCTGCCAGCCGCGCTCGGGGAACCACACCTCGACGAACGCGTGCGCCTCGTTCTCGACGAGCCGGGTCGGGATGCCGAGCGCGTTCGCCGTGATCATGAACGCGAACGAGCGGTGGCGGCACACACCGACCTGGCTGTCGCACAGATCGCGGTACGTGTCGCCGGTCGCGCCGCGGATCTCCCCGGCCTGGAACGCGCGGAAGTAGCCGACGAGCTTGTTGAACGCGACGCCGAGGTCCATGTCGGGATCGACCTCGAGGCGTGCGAGCGTGCGCTTGGTGTCGCCATCGAGCGAGTACGGCACCGGGATGCGCAGCTCGGGGGGCGCGTGCGCCGCGACGTCGCGCACGCGATAATGCGTGGCGGGGAGCCGCGGTCCGAAGTAGCCCTCGTCTGCGTCGGCGTAGAACACGAGCCGGTACGTGCCGTTCGCGCTCGCCTCGTCGCTGCGCACGTAGAAGTTGTCGGCGCCATCCTTCGAGAAGTGCAGCGCGAGCTTCGGCTTCACCTCGTACGACAGGATGCGCATGTCGGGCGCGACCGACGGCAGCGGCACGTCCTTGCCGGGCGCGAGCTGGACGAGCACGTCGCCCCAGAACCGATCGCGCGTGCGCGGATCGGTCTTGCCGCCGACCGGGACGTCGACGAGCGCGGTGCGCGCGACGTGCAGCGTCTGATCGTCGGCGACGCGATCGAACGCGCTCATGCGCTTGAACGGCAGCACGTCGGGGTTGAACACGCTCTGGTAGTGCAGCGTGTCGTCGCTGCGCGTGTCCTCGTCGGGCTTCATCGACGTGTCGCGATCGGCCGCGAACCCGCCGGCGCCGAGCACGGGCTCGGTGTGCGGCCCGCCGCCGCCGCCGCCGCCGCTGCCGACCGCGCGATCGAGCGCCGGCTTCGGCAACAGCTTGTCGCCGGTGGCGATCGCGGCCGGGTTGCCGGCGCCCGATCCGCCGATCGTGGCCTGCGCGTGATCGCCCGACAGCTCGGGTAGGGGCTCGTGCGGCACTTGACGCTGACCGGGCCCCGGCTGAGCGAGCGCGAGCCCGACGGCGGCACCGGCGGTCGCACACGCGGCGATCAGCGCACGTCGCTTCACTCGGCAAGCATGACACGAGATACGATGAGGTGTGCGCGGTGTCGTCCTGGTCGTGGTGCTCGCGGCCTGCGGACACGTCGGCTTCGACGCGCGGGTCGGCGACGGCGACGCCGACGGCGGTGGCGCATCGGACTCGGACTCGGGCTCGGACTCGGGCTCGAGCGTGCCGGGATTGGTGGGCTGGTGGAAGCTCGACGAGGGCACCGGCACGGTGGCGGCGGACTCGTCGGGCACCGGCAACAACGGCACGCTCTCGGGCGCGGCGACGTGGGTCGCGGGAGAATCGGGCGACGCGGTCGCGTTTGCCGGCGACGGCATGAACGCGGAGGTCGACGTGCCCGACAACGTGACGCTGCAGCTCGCCGGGTCGTGGACGGTCGCCGCGTGGGTGAAGCTCGCCGCGCTGCCCGCGGCGACCACGTACGACACGGTCGCATGCAAGTCGACGGCAGGAGGGTTCGCGACCTACAACTTGCTCGTCGACAACGGCCACGTCTCGTCGGGCGTCGGCTGGATGATCGCGTACAACGGCAACTGCGGCGTCGCGAACGCGAAGTCGCCCGCGCCGCAACTCGGAGCGTGGACGCACGTCGCCGGCGTGTTCGACGCGTCCGCGATGAACGTCGCGATCTACGTCGACGGCGTCGCCGCGGCGGTCGTCGACGAGACCGGCTGCCCGCCGGCGCACACCGGCAGCGGCGAGGACTTCACCATCGGCACCGAGTACGGCGGCGGCGTGACCGTGCTCGACGGCGCCGCCGACGACGTGCGCGTGTACGATCGCGCGCTGTCGGCGCCGGAGATCCAGACGATCATGGCGGGCGGCTAGTGGCCGCGACGGTATCGGCGGCACGACTCGCGCTGCGTGGCGACGAGCGCGGCCTGGTCGCCACCGCGGGCGTGGTGTTCGCGCTCGCGAGCGCGGGCGCGGCGATGACCGCGGCGGCCGCCGATGCGATGTTCCTCGCCGACGTCGGACCGAGCCGGCTGGGCGAGGCGGTCGCGGCCTCGAGCGCGCTGCTCGCGATCGCGCTCGCGGTCGTCGGCGCGCTCGCCGATCGACTCGATCGACGCCGCGTGCTCGCGGTGCTGGCGGTCGCATCTGCGGTCGTCGTCGCCGGGCTCGCGGCGGTCGCGCCCGCCGCGCCGCGCGCCGTCGCCGTGCTGACGCTGATCGGCGGCAAGCAGCTCGCGGCGGCGACCGATCTCGCGTTCTGGGTCGCGATCGCCGAGCGCGTCGACGCCCGGCGCAGCCAGCGCGTGCTACCGGTGCTCGCGGCGACCGGCGGCGCCGGCGGCGCGCTCGGCGCCGCGCTCGTCGTGCCGATCGCAGCCGTGGCCGGCGCGCGTGGCGTGCTCGCGGCGGCCGCGATCGTGCTCGCGATCGCCGGCGCGGCCGCGGCGCGGCTCGCGAAGTCCGGCCGCGCGGCCGTGCCGCCGCGCTCGATTCCCGCGCTCGTCGTGCGCTCGTGGCGCGAGGGCGCGCGCGCGGTGCGGCGGCATCCGCTCGCCCGCCACCTCGCGCTCGTCGTCGCCGCGGCCGGCGCGTTCGGCTCGCTCGCATACTTCGTGCTCGGTGTCGGCGTCGCGGCGAGCGGCGGTTCCGCCGGCGACTTCGCGCAGGTGCTCGGCATCGTGCGCGGCGGCGCGCAGGTGCTCGTGCTCGCGTTCCAGCTCGCGATCGCGCCGCGCTTGCTCGCGCGGCTCGGGACCGGGCGCGCGCTGCTCGTCGCGCCGGTCGTCGCGGCGGGCGCCGGCCTCGGGCTCGTGATCGCGCCGGTCCTCGCGGTCGCGATCGCGACCCAGGTGTCCGCGCGCGTGCTCGACGCCGGGCTCGAGACGCCGGCCGAGAAGCTCGCGCAGACGCTGCTGCCGTCGCTCGTGCGCGGGCGCATCGCCGGGTTTCTCGACGGCACGGCGAAGCGCGCGGGTGCGGTCGTCGGCGGCCTGGTCGCGGCGGTGCTCGCGGGCACGCCGGCGGTGTTCTACGCGATCACGGCGGTCGCGGGCGCGCTGTGGC
>DATJXL010000353.1:0-23151 GCA_035500135.1 Kofleriaceae bacterium | reverse complement strand
GATCGCGAGCCCCATCTGCGCGCGAATCGCGAAGTAGTCTTCGCTGACCGAGAACAGCACGAGCTCCTTGACGCGGTCCTTGATGCTGGGGCCGCCGACCACGGCCGGATCCGCGGCGACGGTGCGCGCGGCGACCTCGAGATCGCCGCACGTGACGAAGCCGGCGCGGTGCGACGCGGCGTCGACCGCGTGGCCCCACTTCGCGACGTCGATCTCGGGCGTGGCCTGGATGAAGCGCTGCACGACCGCGCCGAGCTGCTCGAGCGCGTGCGGCGGCATGCGCTTCTGCATCTTCGGCAGGTATTGCTGCACGGTCGCGACCAGATTCGCCGGCACCGCGAACCGCGGCTGGACCATCGCGATCGCCGACAGGACGGCGACCTTGAGCTCGGTGTTGGTCGGCAGCAGCATGCGCAGGTAGTACTCCGGGCGCAGGAACGCGAGCCGGCGCGCGCACACGAACGCGACCTCGCGCTCGGTCTTGCCTTGCAAGAGGTGGGGCCGCACCACGAACGACGGGCACAGCTCGTTCTTCTCGATCGCGTTCGCGAGCTGGATGTCGGCGGGCTTGCTGTCGTCGACGAGGTAGACGTCGGGCAGCGTCACGTTCAAGGCCTGCGCCACGTACACGAACAGCTTGCTGAACATCAGCGAGTCGCCGTGGAGCTGGCGCCGGTCCTCGCGCTTGACGCCGAAGTCCTTGTGCGAGAACGCGTTCATCGCCGCGACGCCTTGCCAGCACGCGCCGAAGATCGCGGAGATGTAGCGGTTCTCGTCGGCGTGCGCGAGCTTCGCCCAGCTGTCGGCGCTCGCGCCGTGTTTGGCCTTGACCAGCCCGCGCGGCTTGTACTGGTCGTAGAAGTGCTGCTCGTCGGCGTCTGCCTTCTTGAGGAACGCGAGCGTGCTGCACAGGCACCAGTGCTTGTCGTACTGCTGCGTCGCGCGATAGATGTGCGCGAGCGCCTGGTACGAGTCGTACTTGAACGGCTCGCGCTGCAGCATCAGCTGGTGCTGCTCGACCGCCTTGTCGGCCCGGTCGAGACCGGCGACCACGTAGAGCTCGGCGAGGATCTCGGCGCGGTCGGTCGCCATGCCGCGAAGCGCGTTGTCGGGGTCCATCTGCTGCGCGAGCTCGAACGCGGTCGCCGCGTCCGCGAACTGCTTGAGGCGCGAGCGATAGACCTCGGCGAGCCCGTCGAGCAAGCCGACCTGGAGCTTGTGAAACCGCGCGTGGCCACCCGGCAGCCGCTTGATCATGTCGCGATACGCGCGCTCCTGCGCCTTCCAGTCGCGCTTCGTCGTCAGCACGCCGTCGATCGCTTCGAACGACATCAGCGCGCGCGGCAGTTGTTGATCGTCGAGCTGGTCGGGGTTGGCGAAGAAGCTGTCGAGCGCGCAGTCGTAGTAGTCGACCGCCTCGTCGAGCGATTTGAGCTCGTCCCGGCACACGGTCGCGGCCGCGTGGAAGTACACGCCGCGGCGAAACGGATCGGTCTCGAGCGCGACGAAGCGCTCGATCGTCTCGACCGCCTGCTTCCACTGCTTGGTGTCGATGTAGAGATCGAGCAGCTTCTGGAGCAGCTGGTGCGCGTCGGGCGTGACCTCGAGCGCCTCGAGGTACGCCGCGGCCGCCTTCGGTGCGTTCTGCAAGCGTCCGTGATAGAGCGCGCCGATCTCGTCGAGGAGCTTCGCCTTCTCGCGGTCGTCCGCGGTCTCGGCCAGCCCGCGCTTCGCGCGCACGACCGCTTCCCAGTCGCCGAGCTGCGCGTGCAGCTCGATCACGGTGTGCAGCGTCTCGCGGTGGTGCGGATCGAGCTCGAGCGCCTTGTCGAACATGTGGAGCGCCTTCTTGCGCTCGCCCAGCGCCTGGCGAACCATGCCGAGGCGGTTGTAGATGCGCGCGACATCGACGTCGCGCTGGCCGTCGCGGTGCTGGACCAGGATGTTCTGGTAGAGCTTGCCGGCGTCGTCCCAGTGCTGCATCGCGAACAACAGATCGGCGCGACCGGTCAGCGTCGGCAGGTGCGTCGGATCGAGGTCGTACGCGGTCTGGTAGTAGCCGAGCGCCTTGTGCTGATCGCCGAGCTCGGCGGCGCAGCGCGCGGCGCGGAAGTACAGCTCGTGCTGTTTGTGCGAGCCGGCCTTGCGGCACAGCATGTCGATCACCGGCGCCAGCTCGGCCCACTGGCCGGCGTCGAAGTACAGCCCGGCGAGCGGCCGGCCGGCGTCGACGTGCTCGGGATCGAGCGCGATCGCCGCGGCGTACAGCGGCTTGGCTTGCTCGGCGGCGTGCAGCTTGTACAGGTAGATGTTCGCGGCCTCGCACAGCAGGCGCACCTTGTCGACCGCGACCCGGGCGTGAGCCTCGGCGCGCACCATCATCTGCGCGGCCTTGAGCCAGTCGCCGCGATCCGAGTAGAGCTCGATCAGCACGTCCATCGTCGGGACGTGGCTCGGCTCGAGCGCGAGGCCGCGCAGCAAGCTGGCCTCGGCGCCCTCGGTCTGGCCGAGCTGGCGGTACTGGATGCGGCCCATGCGCCAGTACAGCTCGTGGTTGCGCGCGTCGTCGCCGACCTTCGCGAGCCGACCGAGCACGTCGACCGCGTGATCCCACGCGGCCAGCTGCTCGTAGATGCGGGCGAGCGCGTCGAGCGCGTGCACCTCGTCGGCGTCGAGCGCGAGCGCATCGTTGTACGCCTCGACCGCGCGATCGATGTCGTGCAGGTTCGTCGCACAGATCTGGCCCATCGCGACGTACAGCTCGATGCGCGTCGCGACGTCGGTCGTCGCCGCGATGTGCTTGCGGTGGGTCTCGACCAGGGCTTCGTGGTTGCCGGCTTGCTTGTAGAGCCGTGCGAGCAGGTGATAGGCGGCGACGTTGCGCGGGTCGAGCGCGATGACCTGCTCGTATGCCTCCGCGGCGCGATCGAGCTTGCCGAAGTGCTCTTCCCAGGCCGCGGCGATGCGCTCGTAGAGCGAGACGCGCTCGGCGTCGGCATGCGTCGCGTCGAGCTGGGCCTCGAGCACCGCGAGATACTTGTCGTGCTGCTCGGTCTGCTCGTACAGCGCCTCGAGCGCGCGCAGCGCGACGCGGTTCGCCGGCTCGAGCTCGCGCGCGTGCTCGTATGCCGCGATCGCACCGGCGGCGTCTTTCGCCTGGGTCTCGAGCAGGTCGGCGAGCTGGATGTAGAGCTCGGTCCGCTGTTCGGGCGACGGCTCGGCCGCGGCCTGGCGCTGCAGCGTCGCGATCAGCTCGTTCCAGCTGCCGCGCTCGCGCTGCTGCTTCGCGACGCTCGCGAGCGCGACCGGAAGATCCGGTTCGGCGCGCAGCGCGGCTTCCATCGACTCGCGCAGCTCTTGCCACAGGTTCGTGGCGGCGGCGAGGCGCTCGAGCTCGCGCCCGGTGTGCTCGCGCGCGTGAGGGCGGTTGAACGCAGCCTGCAGCACGTAGAACGCGCTCTCCTGATCGTCGAGCTCGCGCTCGTAGATCTTCGCGACGTCGTGGAGGATCGCGACCTGCTGCGCGACATCGGCGAGCGACTCCGAGCGCTCGAGCAGGATCTCGACGAGCTCGGCCCACTTGTGGTCGCGCCGGTAGATCTCCGCGAGCCGCTCGCACGCGATCGCGTCGCTCGGCTCGGAGCCGCGCACGCGCTCGTAGATCTCGGCGGCGCGGCGATCGTCGCCGAACCGGTCTTCCCAGGTCCGGGCCGCTCGCAGGAGCGCCTCGCGACGCTGGTGTTCGTCGTCGAGGACCAGCGCGCGCTTCTCGAGCACGTCGAGCGATTCTTCCCAGCGGCCGTCGCGCGCGAACAGGTCTTCGAGCGCACCGAGCGCGCGCAGGTCGGACGGATCGATCGCGACGACCTTGCGCCATGCGTCGATCGCGCCGTCGACATGGCCGAGCGTGTCGCCTTCGAGCTCGCCGAGCTGCGCGTAGAGGTCGAGCGTCTCCTGCTCGTCGAGCACGTCCTGCAGCTGGCCGAGATCGATGATGCGGTGGAGGGTCTGCGCGAGCTCGCTCCACGCCTGCGTCGAGCGGTGGCGGTGCGCCTGCGAGCGCAGTGCATCGAGGTCGTCGTCGTCGATCGGCGGCGCGATCGTTCCGGACGGCATGCGGCTCGGCCGCGCCACGTCGTGCGGCGAAAGCTTCGGCACCTCGTTCGTCGGATCGGGGGACTCGAGATCGGCGACGTCGAGCTCCAGCTCGGTGGATTCCATGACTGCCCTCCTGGAAAGCCGACGAGGAGAGTAGCCGCGTGGCGAGCACGGTAAAGAGAGAAGTCGATCGCGCGTCGCGATCTCGACGTGCAGGATGAGCACGAACGTGCACGATTCGTACAACTAGCGTCGGTTCGGCCGTTCAGTTGCAGGTCGTGGCATCGGTCCACGCGCACGTTTCGGCATCGAACGTCCCGCTGACATGCTCGCTGCCGGTCGTGAAATCGAACGAGCCGGCGGGCGCGTTGCCGGCGGTCGTCAGCGTGACCGTGCCATCGCCTTTGCCTTCGGCGTCGGTCGGCTGGCAGCTCGCGTCGCGATCGTAGACGTCGATCTCGGCGTATGGCCCCGGGCCGGTGACATCGGTCGTGTACGCGCCGGGATCGGTCGCGGCGACGAGCCCGCCGGCGCCGGCTTTGTAGAGCGCGAGCTCGATCGATGCCTCGCTCGGCTCGAAAACACCCGGCGCGCCGCACGCGTCGGCCAGCGGCGACAGCCACACGAGCAGGAGGCTGCCTTTGTCGTCGGTCGTGACCTGCGAGACCGCGGTCACGAGCATCGGCGGCGTGCCGCCGATCGTGCCATTGACGGTGACCGAGCTTCCGCCGGGCGACTTGGTGCTGGACGAGCTGGTGCATGCGACGACAAGAACGAGCAAGTAGGAACGCGTCATGCGCGCGACCATAGAAGCGCGCCGCCGCGCACTCACGTTAAGGTTCGCTGCGCGCAAGTATAGAAAGATCTTAGTGCGACAGGCCTTGCATCGGAGCGAGCAGGCGCCATGCGTGTCGAAGATCACCGCGCGGGCGCCGACGCGCGCGCGGTACAATTCTCCGATGCGTCGTGCGCTCGTCGTGGCCGTACTCTCCGGCTGCGCATTTCGCGGCGGGACGCAAGGCGTGGGATCCGCGGATGCCGCGAACGGCAGTGCGGCCGACGCACCGGACGGGGCGATGGCGCCGTCGTTCATGCCGAGCCATGTCGATCCGGGCTACTACCATCCAGCCGCGTCGCCGCTCTCCGGCGTGATCGGTATCGATACGGACTCGCTCGAGCTCGATCTCGGGTCCGGCCTGGCTCCACCGCCGACCGGGACGGCGTTTGCCGATGACGGGAACGGCCACGCGGTGTTGTCGGTCGGGGCGTGGACCGTCGATCAAGATGTACGAGTCACCGGCACGCGATCGCTCGTCGTGGTCGCCGCCGGCGCGGTCGCGATCGCGCACACGATCGACGCATCGGCGCACAACGAGGTGGCAGGGCCCGGTGCCGCGACGAGCGGCCGCGGCAACGACGGCTCTTCTGCGGCCGGCAGCGACGATGTCGACAACGGCGGTGGCGGCGGCGGGTTCGGTGGAGCGGGTGCGGCCGGCGGTGGCGCGACGACCGACGGCGCCGGAGGCAGCGCCGGCGGCGCCTACGGCAGCGGCGAGTCGGTGCTCCAGGGTGGCTCGGCGGGTGGCAACGGCGGAACGGCGGCAGGCTGTGCGGTCTCGGACACGAGCCGCAGTCAGGGTGGTGGTGGCGGCGGCGCACTGCAGATCTCGTCTGCGATGTCGATCTCGATCATCGGCGGCGCGATCGACGTCGGAGGCGGTGGAGGTCGCGGCGGCTGCACGAACTCCACGATCAACTCGAACAACACCGCCACCGCCGGCGGCGGCGGTGGCGCGGGCGGCGAGCTCTTTCTCGAGTCGCCGACGATCACCACGAACGGCGTGCTCGCTGCAAACGGCGGCGGCGGCGGCGGTGGCGCGATCGCCGGCGGAAACTCCGGCGGCGACGGCGGGAACGGGGCGATCGCTGCATCTGCCGCGAAGGGCGGCCCGGCCGCCGATTCGAGTGAAGGATCCGGCGGTGCGGGCGGCTACGCGTCGACCGCACCCGGCGTCGGCACGGCGGGGACGAATGGCGGCGGCGGCGGCGGCGGGGTGGGACGGATCTGGCTGCGCACGCGGGGGGCGACAACGCCGGGCGGCACGATCACCCCGGCGCCCGCGTTCGACCCGTCGCTACCGTGACGCTCGCGAGGACGCAGATCGGCGCCGGCGTCGAGTCGGGGTGCCGAGGCTACAGCGCGATGACGATATGCGCGGTCATCGTCACGAGCAACACGACCGAAAACGGAACGTGCACTTTCTTCCACGAGCGCAACAGAGCCTTCGCGCGCGGCGCGAGGTCGCGGCGGCGCTCGAAGAACACGACGCGATCGATGCGGCGCGCGATCTGACGCGCGATCCTGCGGGGCGCGAGCTTGCGCAGGCGGCGGCGATAGCTCCAGCGCCGCACGTAGTGGCGCAGATCGTCGAACATCACCCAGAACAACAGCCGCACGAGGCCGACGTTCCACGCGCGCTCGGAGCGCGCCCATTCGTCCTCGAGGATCGCGTAGGCGAGATCGGCGGCTTCGGAGTAGTCGCGCGCGAGCTCGGTGATCGCGCGGCGGTGATCGAGGATCGCGAGGTCGTGCTTGTTCGACATCGCGGGCACGAGCGTGTACAGGTAGCGGCCGATCACGCCCGAGATCACGACCGCGACCATGCTCCAGAACGGCACCGAGACCCACGTCGACAGCCGCAGCGCCGAGTGGAGCGCGACGAACAGCGGCCCGACGATGCCGGTCATCAGGTGGACGTCGAGCCAGAACTGGTTCGTCGCGGTGCGCTTGAACCAGCCGAACCTGCGCTGCAGCAAGTACGCCATCGACAGCACCATCAGTGCGGTGCCGACGTAGCCGCACGCGAGCGCGAGCTTGGTGCCCGCGAGGTAGCTCACGTTCATCGTCGCGATGTTCGGATCGAGCCCCTCGTAGTGCGTCATCAGGTAGTAGCTCGCCGACCACGCCGGCTTGTACCAGCGCAGCCCGACCTCGACGAGCACGGCCAGAAACGAGCCGAGGCCGAGCAGCCACAAGAGGAGGCTGAGCTTGCGCACGCGCACGCGGGCCTCGCCCGAGTCGCGCACGCCGAGGCCTTCGGTGAACGGACGCACCGGCAAGAGATCGAGCCGCTTGCGCTTCTTGCCGGTCGGCTCGGCGCGCTCGCGGAACAGCGCGGTCGGCGAGACCTCGATCAGCGAACCGGTCGGGCACGCGGACACGCATGCCTGGTCGCCGTAGCCGGCGCAGTGATCGCACTTGTTCGCGATGCGCCGCGCCGGTGCCTTGCGGCCCTTGCCGGGCCCGAACGCGAGCTTGTTGCTCTTCTCGAGCCGCGCCTTGAACTGCGGCGCGAAGCTCGGCAGCTCGGGCTCGGTCACGTTGACCATGTCGATCGCGCCGTACGGGCACGACAGCGCGCACAGGCTGCAGCCGATGCAGCGATCCTCGACGATCTCGATCTCGCCGGTCTTCGCGTTGCGCTTGATCGCGTCGTGCTCGCACGGCGACAGGCAGCGCGCGTCGGCGCACGTGCGGCACGTGAACACGAAGTCGAGCAAGCCGAGCTCGTAGCCGCCGAGCGTGAGCCGGCGTGCGCCGTGGCGGTCCTCGCACGCCTCCTCGCATTGCTTGCAGTCGATGCACAGATCGAGCTGGCGCACGCGCACGGTCGGGCCCGCTACCGACAGCCCGTTGCGGATGTAGAAGTCGAGGATCTCGTGCTTGATGCCGGTGATCGCGCGCAGCCGTGCGTTCGTGAGCCCGAGCGCCGACGTCAGCATTTGCTCGACGCCCGGCGCCGCACGCGCGAGCCACGCGACCGCATCGGCCGCGATCATCGCGACCACGACGTGGCTGAGCGAGAACGGGTGCACGTGATCGGCGCCCGACACCGTCGGAATCGCCTCGACGTTGAACAGCTCGCCGGCGCAGAACAGCGCGAGATCGCGCTTCGCGGCGCGCGCGAGCGGCCCGGGCGGCATCAGCGTGCCGTCTTTTTCGCCGAGCGCGGCGTCGCGCTGCGCCTGGCCGCGCGCCGCGAGCACGTCGGGATCGAACACGCCGATCGAGACCTGGCCGCTCGCGACGAAGCACAGCGCGCCGGGTAGCGCCGACGGTGCGTCGAGCATCGTGTCGCGCGGCGCGTCGATCACGTGCACCATGTTGCTGCCGAGCAGCTGGCGCAGCACCGGATCGGGCACGGCGGCGAACAGTTTCGCGCCGCGCAGCGCGGTCCACGCCGGATCCTCCGCGGGCGTTTCCTTGCGGGCCGGCGCGACCATCACCGCACCGGCCGGTTCGTCATCTGCGTGGGACCGTCGTCGAATGCGCCGTTGCGGTTGTCGTCGCCGGCGATCGGCAGCTTGTTCGCGAACGCTTCGACCTCGGACGTATCGAAGCCGAGCCGGTTCGTGAGCGGGCGCGCCACTTTCGGCGGCGGGCGCGGCGGGCTCTTCTTCGGCGAGCTCGGGCGCACCGCGTACGCGTTCGCGATCGTCGTCGAGCGTTCGTCGACCGGGAACTGATCGCGCAGCGCGGGGACCTGCGCCGTGCGCGCGAGCTCGTGGCGCGGCACGACGCGGCCGTCGCGAATCAACGCGGTCGGGGGGATGACCTGCTGCGTGCCCGCCGGCGGCGTGCGCGGCTTCGCACGACCGAGGCGGCCGGCCGGATCGAGATCCTGGATCCGGAACACGCCGCTCAGCTCGTTGACGGCCTCGCGCAGCTCGTCGCGCATGTGACCGACGGCCGACCGCACGCGCCGGCGCTGCGGCGGGCGCTGCGACGGCCGATCGCCGCGCAACAGCGCGAGCGCCTCGTCGGCGCTGCGCGGGCACTCCGAGGCATCGGGCACGATGCGGCGCACGACCTCGTCGCTCGCGCCGAGCGTGTACAGGTGCGGGCGCTCGATGAAGCGCACGTTGTTCGCTTCGAGCCACGCGACCGGCGTGTCGGCGCCGATCAGTACGAACGCGCGCTGGTTCGCGATCGTCATGACCGCGTCGTCCTTGAGCTTGATCGAGACCTCGTCGGCCGTGAACTCGGTGACGTTCGACTCGAGCAGCACGTCGATCGCGTTCGCCGCGGTCAGCTCGGCGAGCTTCTTCTGGTTGCCTTGCTTGCACCGCTTGAAGCCGTCGCCGCGATACGACAGCGTGACGCGCGCGCCGACCTGCGCGAGCGCCATCGCGCCTTCGACCGCCGAGTCGCCGCCGCCGACGACGAGCACGTCGAGGTCGGCGCACTCGGCCGGATCGTCGAGCAGCGATTGCACCTTCTCGAGGTTCGCGCCCGGCACGGCGAGCAGGCGCGGCTTGCCGCGCAAGCCGGTCGCGAGCACGACGCGGCGCGCGCGATACGTCGCGACCGTCGTCTTGATCGTGAAGATCTCGTCGTCGCCGCGCACGACGGTCTCGACCGCTTCGCCGAGCTTGATCGGCAGCTTCACGCCTTCGACCACCTTCTTCCACGACTCGACGAGCTCTTCCTTGCTCGCGTCGAACACCGGCAGGTACGACACGTTCACGGCCAGGCTCGGCTCGGCCATGAAGTGCTTGCCCTTCGGGTAGCGCGACACGGTCGACGAGATGATGTGCTCCTTCTCGAGCACGACGCAGGTGAGCTGCTTCTTCATGCACGTGAGCCCGGCCGACAGGCCGCCCGGCCCCGAGCCGACGATCGCGACGTCGAGCACGTCGCTGCCGCCCGTGCGGTGCTGTGCGAGCTCCTTCGCGATGTGCTCGATCACCGCACGCCCCAGGTTCGCCGCGTTCTTGACGAGCGGCTTGCCCGCGACCTCGCCGATCAAGTACTGGCCGGGGACGCCGGTCTGGAACGTGTCGTCGAGCTCGGGCACGGTCAGCGTGCGCGGCGTCGAGCCCGCGCGGTACATCACGAGCGCCATCGTCGGGCATGCGTTCGCACACTGTTCGCACTGCACGCAGTCGGTGAAGCGCTGCACGCGCACCTTGTGATCGACGAGATCGAGCACGTCGGTCGGGCATACGTCGACGCACGCCTCGCAGCCGATGCAGCGGTCGTCGTTGATCGAGTGCAGGAGCGGCACGACGGCCTCGACCGCCTCGGCGTGTGCGATCCGGCGTGCGAGGCGTGCGCGCCGATCGTCGACGATCGCACCGAGCGCCAGGAGCAGTAGCGCGAGCGCGCCGATCGCGATGGGAACGGTGGGATCCATCAGGGCACGTACACGCGAAAGCCAGCGCTGTGGCAGCCGGCCGTGTTGCAGTTCGCGCCCGTCGTCTGATCGACCGGCGACACCATCGTGCCGACGCCCGGGCACAGCGACGTGAACGCGCGCGCCGGATACGTGACGAAGCCGGTCGTCGAGTAGAAGTTGCCGTTGCCGGAATGCGAGATCGCGGTGTCGACGTTGCCGACCGCGTCCTCCACATAGATCGTCGCGCCGCCGACGGGCGTCGTGCCGGTCATGTCGTAGAGCGTGCCGGCGAACGTGAACGGAATGCCGGCGCCGGTCTGGTGATGACACGACAGGCAGTCATCGCCGGGCATGCCGCCGCCGGTGCAATCGCCGGTGCCGTCGGTCGGCGTCGCCGGTGGATCGCAGGTCGGCGGCGCGATGCCGGAGAGCGGTGACGCGTCGAGCGTGGACGATGGCTTCTCCTGCAAGTTGCCCGTGCACGCGGCGAGCACGGCGAAGACCGCGAGGAGTCGCACGCGGGGGACGATTGCAACCGCCATTCCGGTCGGGCGCGCGCCGAAGTCCAAGGAACGAACCGCGGCCACATGTACGCGGGCCGCTCAAACGTGTGCGCGACCCGCACGATGTTCGCCGCCCACACCGCGTCTGGCGGGGACTTAGATGTCGGTGCGCATCCTGCTACGGACGCAGACTTCCATGTTTCGCGTGCTCTCGCTTGCGATCGCGCTGATCGCGGTCGGTGCCGATCTCGCGGCGGCCGAACCGCGGCACACGCTCGAAGCGGTCGCCGTGCGCAAGAAGCCGGGCGAGAAGGAGCAGGTGGTCGGGAACCTGCCGGCCAACACCGAGATCGTCGTGCTCGCGGAAGAAGGCCGCTGGCTGCGCGTGCGCGCCGGCAGCGTCACCGGCTACATCACGCGCACGACGGCGAGCGAGCCCGCGGCCGCGCCGTCGCCCGAGGTCGGCAGGTGGAGCGCCGCGCGCCACACGAACGAGCTGCTCGTCCAGGTCATGAAGCCGACCGCGTTCCTGCACGATCCGAAGCCGGGCGCCGCCAAGCTCGGCGACCTCGCGCCCGGCGCGAAGCTCACCGTGATCGATGCGGCGACCACCGCCGGATGGATCGAGGGCCGCGACGATCAGGGCCAGCAGGGCTGGGTCGCGCGCGAAGCGGTCGACAACGGCGCGTCCGCGGTCGCGGTCGCCGGCACCGATCTGCGCGGGCTCGGCATGACGCGCGACGCGTACACCCGCGCAAAGGCCGGCAAGCTCGCGGTGCGCGCGTCCGTCGGCTTCGGCTATCGCTCGCTGTCGATGAACGAGTCGGCGAATGCCGACGGCGGGCTCACGAATTACTTGCTGACGTCGGACGCGTACGCGGGCGCGATCGACGGCGATGCGCGGCTCGCGCTCACCGCGCGCTGGCTCGCCGGCGCCGATCTTCACGTCGAAGGCAGCGACTCGTCGCCGGGCATCGGCTACGGCGGCCCGACGTCGCCGCCCGGCAAGATCCCGTTCACGACCGCGGATCTCGACGTCGGCGTGCGCGCCGGCGTGCACGTCCACGACGCGATCGACATCGCGGTGCGCGCGGGCGGCCACTACGACGCGTTCCTGCCGAGCAGCGTCGACAACGTCGGCATGCTGCCGCGCGAGCGGCTGCTCGGCGCCACGCTCGGCGCGCGGTTCGCGGCGGTGCCGCTGCACTCGCGGTTCGACGCGAGCGCCGGGTTCGACGTCATGGTCGTCGGTTCGCGCGCGCAGACGCCGGGCCTCCAGGACGGCACGGCGAGCAGCGCGCACGCGGTGTGGGGGCACGCGATGGTGCGCTACGAGCTCGCGCGCCGCATCGCGGTGTTCTCCGCCTACGACTTCGGCTACGCGACCACGGACTGGACCGGGATGTCGGTGCGCGAGCCCGGCGTCACCAAGGCGAGCCGCGCCGATACCTCCCAGCTCCTCGAGCTGGGCGTGAGCACCGCGCTGTGAACCGCTTCGCCGTCACGATCTGCTGCTTGTGCGCCGTCGCACGGCTGGCGCACGCCGACGACTTCTTCAAGTCTTCGCCGGGCGAGCTGTCGAAGAGTCACGCCGCGCTCGACACGCGCGAGCAATGCACGACCTGTCACGAGAGCGACGGCTCGCTGACGATGGCGAAGTGCCTGAGCTGTCACGACCACGCCGACATGAAGAAGCGGATCGACACCGGCGAGGGCTTTCACGTGTCGGCGAAGGTCAAGGGTCAGCCGTGCAAGCTGTGCCACCAGGAGCATCGCGGCCGCGGCTTCGATCTGATGGGCTGGGCCGCGATCGGCGGGACACGCGCGTTCGATCACAAGCTCGCCGGGTGGGAGCTCGCCGGCAAGCACGCGAAGGTCGACTGCACGAAGTGCCACACGACGAGCAATCGCCAGGGCCTGCGCACGTACCTCAACACCGACAAGACGTGCGGCAGCTGTCACTCGAAGGAGCAGCCGCACGGTTCGGTCCGCCCGGTGGTCATGGAGTGCGGGCGCTGTCACACCGAATCGGTGTGGGCGCCGCAGAAGCCGAAGCTCGAGTTCGATCACGACGACAAGAAGCAAGCCGCGATGCCGCTCGAGGGTGCGCACGCCGACGTCGCGTGCGCGAAGTGCCACCCGAAGTCGATGTTCAAGCTCGCCGCGTACGACGGCAGCTGCGCGCAGTGCCACAAGAGCCCGCACGACGGCCAGCTGTTCGGCACCAAGAAGTGCGACCTGTGTCATTCCCCAGCCCTGCACACGCTGCGCGACGTGCGCTTCGATCACCGCAAGGAGACCGGCTATCCGCTGATCGCGAAGCACGCCGCGATCCCGTGCGCGAACTGCCACACCAAGGCGCTCGGCGTGAGGAAGCCGAACGGCGCGTGCGAGCAATGCCACGCGAAGGACAACAAGCACGGCACGCGGTTCGCGAAGTTCCCGGCGTGCGCGACGTGCCACACGCAAAAGGAGTGGAAGGCCGGCTTCGTGTTCAACCACGAGACGCAGACCGCGTTTCCGCTCACCGGCAAGCACGCGAAGGCATCGTGCCGCGAATGCCACCGCGGCAAGTCACCCGACGACTACGAGCGCTTCGACATCAAGAACGGCTGCATGAGCTGTCACCGCCACAAGACCGCGCACGGCGGCAAGTTCAAGGAGAACGAGTGCCTGACCTGCCACGAAGAAGGCGGCAGCAAGAAGCTCCGGCGCGAGGTCGCGCTCGAGAAGTATCACGGCGAGAACTCGAAGTTCCCGCTGCGCAACGGGCACGCCAGCGTGCAGTGCCAGATGTGCCACATCAACGACGTCTACGAGAACACGCCGGTCGAGTGCGGCGTGTCGTGCCACGAGGACTCGCTGCACAAGGGCTCGCTCGGCCAGCAGTGCTCGCGCTGTCACGAGCCCGGGCAATGGCCCGCGATCCGCTTCGATCACACCAAGCAGACGAAGTGGCCGCTCAAGGGCAAGCACGCCGACGTCAAGGACTGCAACGCGTGTCACCCGAACCGCGCGTATCACGGCACGCCGACGACGTGCAGCTCGGCGGGCTGCCACCAGGCCGACGACGTGCACCAGGGCAAGCTCGGCACCGCGTGCGAGCGCTGCCACAGCGAGGACGGCACGCTGCTGTTCCGCCACAACCGGGACTCGAGCTTCAAGATCGACGGCGCGCACGCGCCGCTGGTGTGCGCGAGCTGCCACAAGACGGTGACGTTCAAGCCGGTGCGTCAGGACTGCTTCGGCTGTCATCCCGAGCCGGCGATCCACAAGGGCAAGTACGGCGTCGATTGCGCGCGCTGTCACTCGACGACGTCGTTCCGCGACATCCGCGCGCAGCACGACGTCGGCGACTTCTCGCTGACCGGCGCGCACGACCAGATCGAGTGCGCGCGCTGCCATCCGAACGGCGACAAGCTGCGCGGGTCGGGCAACCTGTGCATCAGCTGCCACCGCAAGGACGACATCCATCAAGGCGCGCTGTCGCCGCGGTGCGGCTCGTGCCACACGCAGCGCGCGTTCGCGCCCGCGCGCTTCGATCACCTCACGGTCGGCTGCTCGCTGATGGGCCTGCACTCGACGCTGCCGTGCGCCGACTGCCACAAGAACGGCAACTACGGCGCGGTGTCGCCGCTGTGCGTGGGCTGCCATCGCAACGACGCCTTGCGCGTCAAGCAGCCCGACCACCGCGGGTTCCCGCTCGACTGCGGCAACTGCCACAACCCGTCGGCGTGGGTGCCGGCCACCCAGCTGGGAGAGCAGTCGATATGTCGCTGATGCGGACAGTTGCCGTGGTGCTGATCGGCGCCGCTGGCGCCGCGCGCGCCGACGACGCGACGGCGACCACGACGGCGAGCTCGACCGCGCAGGCGCCGCAGCCGGACGATCTCGACGTCCGGCTCACGCTGTCGACGTTCCTGTTCCATCAGAGCGGCAGCGATCCGGCGCCGCTCGTCAGCGACGGCGCGAACCCGCAGAACGCGAGCCCGGTCGAGCGCTTCTTCACCGACCTGCGCGGCCAGCTTAGCGACGGCGGGTTCGCGTTCGATGGCCGCATCCGCGAGACCACGAGCGAGCTCTACCAGTCCGGCGCCGACGGCGGCGGCGAGTACGAGATCCGCACGCTCGACTACCGGCTCGGCTCGCCGTCGACGCACGTCACGATCGGCCGCCAGTTCATCGAGGCGGTCGGCCAGACCAAGATCGACGGCGCGGCGTTCGAGCAGCGCCTGGCGGGCGGGCCGAGCGGCGGCGTGAACGCGACCGTGTTCGCCGGCGCGTTTCCGGATCTCGGCTCGCGCTCGGTCGACACCGACTACCTTCACGTCGTCAACGCGGACGGCACGCAAGGCTCGATCCTGATCCCGCTCACCGCCGGCGCGGGCGCGACGTACTCGACGAACGACTACCACGGCGATCTCGGCATCGCCGGCGTGTACGCCGCGCAGGACGTGCCGATGGCGACGACCGATCAGCGCTCGCGCATCTTCACGACGTCGAGCGGCTACTGGCGCCCGACGCGCGACGTCGACATCTATCACTTCGCGCTGCTCGACGTCGCCGGCGCATCCGGCGTGAACCTCACGAGCGGCAACGTCGGCGTCGACGCGCGCCCGACGTCGAGCTTCCAGCTCGGCGCGCAGGTCAGCCACTACAGCAACGACCTGCTGCAGATCGCCGCGCGCAACACGCTCGAAGATCCCGACCCGAGCGCGGTCGGCATCGTGCAGAACAACATCACGCTGCTGCACGTATCGCAGGACATGGTGCGCGGCACCGCGAGCGTCGCGCTCGCGCAGCAGCGCTTCCAGATCAGCGTGTTCGGCAGCGCGTACCGGCGCCCCGACGTCAGCGTGCCGCTGTCCGACGGCACCGGCTCGGTCGTGTTCCCCGAGGCCAAATCCGCCGACGGCGGGATCACCGTGCTCGATCGGCGCTCGGTCGCCGGGCTGCGCATCGCGCTGTCGGCGATGGTGACCGATCCGATCGGCAGCGAGGTGCCGAACCGCTCGCGCGGCAGCGTCGTGCGCGTCGTCGTGTCGCGCACGTTCGCGCAGCAACGCGGCGAGCTCGAGCTCGACGCCGCGTACGAGCACTTCGACGACGTCTTCACGCAGCAGGCGTGCGCGACCTCGATCGCGCCGCTCGCGTGCTTCGGCACGTCGAGCGTCGACGCCGGGCAGGGCGGCGCGCTGTTCTCGTGGCGCGTCGCGCGCGAATGGCTGCTCGTCGCCGACGCGCAGCTCGGCTACCAGCGGCTGCGCTCGACGTTCACGACGCCGATGACGCCGGGCGATCCGTCGTCACCGCTCGAGATGCTGCCGGTGCACTGGCCGGGTGCGTTCTCGATCACCGGGTTCGCGCGGCTGCAGTGGAGATATCGATGACACCATCGATAGTGCGATCCCTGCACAGTGCGCGCACAACGGCGCGCCGGTCGCGCGACGGCCAGTGCCCCGAGAACACACGGGCACGCACTGGCACCGTCATTGCTGAACACGGCGGCGTGGACGGGTTCGTTCGCTGGCTCGGGGTCTGCGCGCTGGTCTTAGCGGCCGCGTGCAACCTCGGCAATCACGCGGTGCCCGACGGTGGCACCAACACGAACCTCGGTCCGTCCACCGGGTGCTCGGGCGTCTGTCACGGCGCCGGCGACAGCATCGCGCCGCCGCGCGACACCGGCGGTCGCAGCAACACGAGCGCGATCGGCGTCGGCGCGCACCAGCAGCACCTCAAAGCGTCGACGTGGCACCAGACGTTCGACTGCGTGACGTGTCACAAGGTGCCGGTCAACGTCGGCGACCCCGGCCACATCTTCAACTACGCCGCCGACGGCACGCCGATCCGGATCACCGGCCCGGCCGCGCTGATCTTCAGCGGGCTCGGCGTTGGCGCGTCGTGGGATCACGACAGCGCGACGTGCACCAGCAGCTACTGCCACGGCGACACGCTGCACCAGACCGATCCGAGCACGAACCAGGTGATCCCGGGCGCGGGCGGCACGATCACGCAGCCGGTGTGGACGACCGTCGATGGCACGCAGAGCAAGTGCGGCGCGTGCCACGGCCTGCCGCCGCCGGCGCCGCATCCGCAGAATCAAGACTGCGGACTGTGCCACCAGTCGATGAACCCGGGCGACTTCGCGGCCGGCAAGATCTCGTATCCGGCCCTGCACATCGACGGCAAGGTCGAGGTCGCGTCGACGCAGCCGTGCGACAGCTGCCACGGCGGCGGCGGCATCTACTCGCCGCCGAAGGACGCGCACGGCAACACCGCGACGACCGCGCCCGGTGTCGGTGCGCACGCGCAGCACATGACGACGACCTCGGCGTGGCACGCGTCGATCAACTGCAACGAGTGTCACCTCGTTCCGGGCAGCACGACCGACGAGACGCACCTCGACGGCATCGACGAGGTCTACATGGATCCGACGATCCAGGTGCCCGGTTCGCCGACCGGCACCGGCGGCCATCTCCAGATCCCGGGCGCGGTGTGGAATTCGACCGCGTTCACGTGCACGAACACGTACTGCCACGGCGGCGGCGCGAGCCCGCTCACCGGCGGTGGCACGCAGACGCCGCTGTGGACGAAGGTCGACGGCACGCAGAGCCAGTGCACGTCGTGCCACGGCATGCCGCCACCGGCGCCGCACCCGGTCGACAGCGACTGCGGCAAGTGCCACCCGACGATGACCGCCGGCAACAACACGACGATCACGTATCCGGCGAAGCACATCGACGGCAACGTCGACGTCATCGACGATCAACCGTGCAACACGTGCCACGGCGACGCGACCGCGACGCCGGTCGCCGGCGACAACCTCGTCAACGCGCCGCCGGTCGACACGACCGGCGGAATGTCGACGAGCTTGCGCGGCGTCGGCGCGCACCAGGCCCACATGGGGCCGTCGACGTGGCGCGCGCCGATCTCGTGCGGCGAGTGCCACACGGTGCCGACGTCGCTGCTCTCGATCGGTCACGTCGATCACCCGCTGCCCGCGTACGTGAAGTTCGGTAACCTCGCGGGCACGGCGTCGAGCTGGAACGGCTCGACGTGCAGCGGCGTGTACTGTCACGGCGCGACGCTGTCGGACGGCGGCGTCGCGGCCGGCGGCAGCGCGACGAAACCGGTGTGGACGACCGTCGACGGCTCGCAGAGCCAGTGCGGATCGTGTCACGGCCTGCCGCCGCCGACGCCCGCACACGCGTCGGTCACCGCCGGCGATCTCGATTGCGGCAAGTGCCACGACCAGACGATGACCGCGGGCCAGCCCGGCGTGATCACGAACCCGGCGCTGCACATCGACGGCGCGGTCGAGGTCAACACCGACCAGCCGTGCAACCAGTGCCACGGCAGCGCCGGCACGCCGACCTCGAACGGCGCCGCGATCAACGCGCCGCCGAAGGACACGCTCGGCAACACCGCGACGAACACGCGCGGCGTCGGCGCGCACCAGAGCCACCTCACGCCGAGCAGCCTGTTCTTCAAGCAGGTGCTCTGCCAGGACTGCCACACCGTGCCCGCCGCGGTGAACTCGGTCGGCCACATCGATCACCCGCTGCCCGCGTACGTCATCTTCAGCACGCGCGCCGGCAGCTCGCCGACGTGGAACGGCGCGACGTGCGCTAACGTGTACTGCCACGGCGCGACGCTCAGCGACGGCTCGGCCGGCGCGGGCGGCGCGGCGACGTCGCCGATCTGGGCGAAGGTCGACGGCTCGCAGGCGCAGTGCACGTCGTGTCACGGCAACCCGCCGCCGGCGCCGCACCCGCAGCAGAGCGATTGCGGCACGTGCCACAACGATGTCACGCCGGGCGCGCCGACCACGTTCTCCGATCCGACGCGCCACATCGACGGCAACCTCGACGTCACCAGCACGCAGGCGTGCAACTCGT
Organism: Kofleriaceae bacterium; assembly: GCA_035500135.1. Lineage (GTDB taxonomy): Bacteria > Myxococcota_A > Polyangia > Haliangiales > Haliangiaceae > JABFXX01. The sequence goes on along the minus strand of DATJXL010000353.1, from coordinate 4,473 downwards.
GCCACGGCAACCACACGAGCACGCCGACGAGCAACAGCGATCCGGTCAACGCGCCGCCGTTCGACAGCACGGGCACGGGCTCGTCGACCACGCTGCGCGGCGTCGGCGCGCACCAGTCGCACCTGCAGACGTCGGCGTGGCGCGCCGCGATCACGTGCGGCGAGTGCCACACCGTGCCCGCGACCGTCGAGTCGGTCGGTCACATCGACCACCCGCTGCCCGCGACGATGACGTTCACCGGCACCGCCGCGCTCGCGCCCGGCACGACCTGGGACGGCGCGAACTGCACGTCGTACTGCCACGGCGCGTCGCTCACCGGCGCCGGCGGCACCGCGACGTCGCCGCAGTGGACGCTCGTCGACGGCTCGCAGAGCCAGTGCGGCTCGTGCCACGGCAACCCGCCGCCGACGTCGCAAGGCCACCCCGCGAACGCGACCGACTGCGGCTCCTGCCACATGGACGTCATGCCGGGCGCGCCGACGACGTTCACGAACCCGGCGCAGCACATCGACGGCACGGTGCAGGTCAACTCGCAGCATCCCGCCGGCTACCAGATGATGCAGATGCACGGCTACGACTTCGATCAGAACGGTCCCTCGACGTGCGCGACCGCGAGCTGTCACGGCACCGCGCTCACCGGTGGCTCGACCGGCGGACCGTCGTGCACGACCGTGACGGGCTGCCACGATCAAGTCGGCAGCGGCTACACGTGGCAGACGCAGTGCACGTTCTGTCACGGCGACATCACGAACCCGGCCGGCAACGGCGCGCCTCCGCAGGGCGTCGAGGGTGCGACCACCGCGACCGATCCGACGGTCGGCGCGCACCAGATCCACCTCGGCGCCACCGCGACGCACGCGGCGTGGGACTGCACGATGTGCCACACCAAGCCGACGACCGCGCTCACGCCGGGTCACATCTCCGGCAACGGCACGGTGCAGGCGACGATGGTGTTCTCGAGCTTGAACCCGGCGAGCACGTACAGCGTCACCGCGTACACGTGCGCGAACAACTACTGTCACGGCACCGGCAGCGCGAACGGCACGTCGCCGGCGTGGACCTCGACGACGGCGCTCACGTGCACGTCGTGTCACGGCGACCCACCGAACACCGGCGAGCACGGCGAGGACGATCACAAGAAGGCCGGTTGCAAGGCGTGCCACTACACGACGACCACGACCAGCACGACGATCACGAACGTCGCGCTGCACCTGAACGGCGTGAAGGATGTCTCGTTCCAGAATGGCGGGACGTTCACTCCGAACGGCACGAAGGGCACGTGCAGCGGCACCGCCAGCGGCTGCCACGGCACCAAGACCGAGACCTGGTGAACCCGATGTGTGCATGCCGTCGTGCGGTCACCGCACGACCCCGACCGCACACCACTCGCAATTCTAACCAGTTACGCCCGGAACACGTCTTGCTCCATGTGCCGGCATGGACCCGCAGCTTCTTTATCCCGCCGCCGGGATCGCCGTGGTCGCCGTGAGCGCGCTGGTGTTCGCGCTGCGCCGCCGCCGCCAGCCCGAGTGGATGACGACGATCCTGTCGGCATCGCCGGCCGACAGCTCCCGGCGCATCGGGCTGCGCCCGAGCCACGCGCGCCGATGATGCGCGTCGCGTTGCTCGCGTTGCTCGCGGCACTGGCGGCGTGCAGTGGTCCATCGCTGCTCGACGTGCCGAGCGCGTCGGGGGCACCCGATCCGAGCCCCGCGCCGCACGGCCCGGCTCCGCACGGGACGATCGGCACCGACGTGTCCAAGCTCGGGCTTCCGCCGCCCGATCCGAAGCGCCACATCGATCCGAGTCACTGGGTCGAAGGCACGATTCGCATCGGCGCCGACCATCGCGCGGCGATCGTCGATGGCACGCCGGTGTTCGTGGTCGCCAAGCGCATCGACTCGCAAGGCAAGCCGTCGGGACCGCCGCTCGCGGTGCGCCGGATGACGTGGCGAGGCGATCAGCTGCCGTTCAACCTCACGGAGGCACAGGCGATGATCGCCGGCACCGAGCTGACCGGCGACGTGATCGTCACCGCGCACTACGATCGCGACGGCGACGCGCTGACGCGCCAGCCCGGCGACCTCCTGGGTCAGGTTCGCGTGACGATTCCGGCGCGCGATGTCGAGCTCGTGCTCGACACCGCCGTGCCCTGATCCAGCGGCGGGCATACGTGTTGCTACCCGGCAACCGATGACCGAGATCCAATCCGTTCGACGCGGACCGCGGGTGTGCAGCGATCCACAGGTGAGTGTCGTGATCCCGGTGTGGCGTGCCAGTCCCGAGGCGCCGTGCTGGCTCGACGAGGCACTCGACAGCGTACGCGCGCAATCGTTTGCGGGCTGGGAGGTGATCGTCGTCGACGATGGCTCACCGGTTCCGGTCGCTCCCGCGATCGCGGACGACGTCGTGCTCGTGCGCGAGCGCAACACAGGGCCCGGCGGCGCGCGCAACTCCGGTGCGGCGCTCGCGCGAGGCGAATTCGTCGCGTACCTCGACTCCGACGATCGGTGGCGGCCGCGCAAGCTCGAGCGCCAGCTCGCACTCCACCGCTGGCGCGACGATCTCGTGCTCAGTGCGACCGACGTCGTGCGGTTCGAGGATGCGACCGTGACGGGCGAGTCGCGGACCGTACCCGATGCGGGCGCGAGCTATCACGAGATCTCGTTTCGCGAGCTCGTGCGCGAGAACTGCGTGCCGTGCTCGTCGGCGATGTGCCGGCGCGCCGCGCTCGAGAAGACCGTCGGCATGACGCCGCACCGCCGCATCGGCGAGGACTACGCGCTGTGGCTGCGGCTCGCGCGCTTCGGCCCGGTCGCGCGCCTCGGTGAAGTCTTGCTCGAGCGCCGCGTCCATCCCGGGAGCTTGATGCAGCAGCACATGCGGCAGGGCAGCATGGCGATGCTCGAGCGCGAGGTCTACGGCGAGCTGATCGCGGAGTCGCCCGATCTCGCGCACGATCCGGCGGTGCGCGCCGCGCTGGCGCGGATCGGCTTCGAGGAGGGCTGGACGATGATCCAGCGCCGCGAGTGGGCGCGCGCCCGGCGCGCGCTGCTGCAGTCGCTCCAGCTCGATCTGATCCAGCCCAAGGCGTGGCTCAACCTCGTGCGCGCGAGCCTGCGGATCGACGCGCCGAAGCCGGCGAAGCGCTCGAACGCGGAAACCGATCAGGCGTCGTAGCCGATCGCGATCACGCTCGCTTCGCCGCCGCGCGGGAGCTCGATCGCGTCGCCGACGCGAGCGTTCCACACCGCGGTCGCGAGCGGTGATTGCCAGCTCAGCGCGCCACGCTTGACGTCGGCCTCGATCGCGCCGACGAACCGGTACGTCGTCCGCTTGCCGGCCTCGTCTTCAAGCTCGACGGTCGCACCGAATCCGACCACGTCGCGATCCGCGGGAGGCGGCGCGGGCTGAGCGGTCTCGAGATGCGCGGTCAGCTCGCGCGCGCGGTCGGAGTGCTCGCCGCCCCGATCCGCCCCCACGGTGCGAGCGCCGCCAACCACGCGACGCGCACCGGTGCGATCGTGCGATGTAGGTGCCGCGGGTACCGTTGACACTCGCATCGATTGTTCAGGATCCTTAGCAGGTGAGGTCGCTCTGCGCATCGGCCGTGGTCTGCGCCGCGTTCACGGCATGCGCGCCGGCGACGAGCTCGCAGCAACAGGCGGTCATCCTCGGTCCGCTCGCGGACTATACGTTTCCGGACACGGTGATCGGCTCGATCTCGCCGCCATACACGTACACCCTGCAAGACCGGAGCGGCCTCGGGGTCCAGATGGACACGATCACCGCGATCCACGCGTCGTGCCCGGGCTTCATGTTCACGACGCTGCCCCCGGTCGGCACCGTCATCAGCATCACGCTCGGTGGGTCCGACGGGTCCAACTGGACGACCATGAACGCGGCCATCACGGTCGCGTTCGCACCGACATCCCAGGGTACGGACACCTGCACGTTCTACGTCGTGTTCAACAACGGGATCGACGACGACTCCCTCTGCAACACGGACGCGAATCACCTGTGCGCGAATCTGACCGGTACCGGCATCGAGCCGCCGATGGTGTTCGGAGAGAGTCCCGATCCCGTCGACTTCGGCGACGTCGCGCTCGGCACGTCGGCGACGCCGATCACCTACACCATGACGAACGGCGGCAGCGGTCCGAACGATCCCATCCTCGAGAGCGCGACGTTCGTGCCCGACGTGAATAATGTGCTGTCGTGGATCCCGCCGCCGCTACCGGCGACGATTTCGCATGGCGGCGGCAAGCTCGCCTTCACGCTCAACTGCACGCACCCAGTCGAGGGCCCGAACAACGGCATGATGTCCTTCCACTTCATGCCGCAGACGCCCGACGTCACGCCGAAGGACTACATGGTGATGGTGTCGTGCACGGGCAAGGACACGACGCTGCAGTTCGAGCCGGCCCCGGTCCTGATCACGGGTCCACCCGAGCAGACGAGCGGCTGCATGCG
>DATJXL010000352.1:0-15305 GCA_035500135.1 Kofleriaceae bacterium | reverse complement strand
CCGCCGCCCGAGCCCGAGCACGGCGACTACTGCTGGGGCGGCTGCCCGGGCGCGATCGAAGAAGCGATCGAGATCCTGCGCGTGTTCGACAAGCAGACCGACGAGAAGATGCCGCACCTGCACGTCGTGTTCGGCGCGTACGACGGCGAGATCCCGGCCAAGCCCGGCGAGAAGGTCGTGTTCATCGGCGACTGCGCGCACTGGACCGGCGAGCTGCACGGCAAGCCGGTCGCGATCGAGAACCTCTACAAGGAGCGCGACACCAAGGATCCGCACGCGGCGCGCGGCGACGACATCTTCAAGAAGCTCGCCGAGGCGCGCGGCAAGCTGCGCGGCGACGTGATCCGGCTCGAGGGCTGCCCGGTCTCGGTGTCCGAGCAGGTGCTCGCGCTCGTCACGATCGGCGGCCTCAAGAATCCGTTCTTCGATCGCCGCAACGCGCTGCCGTTCGCGCGCGCGTACGTCGGCTGGCGTGCGCGCGTCGCGCTCAACAAGCTGCAGAAGAAGCGCTACCAGCAGAACGGCGCGTTCGGCGAGCGCGGTGAGGCCGCGCCGGTGCTCGGAGGCGTACCGTGATCGGACCGGGCTGCCTTCCGCGGCCTTGGATGTGGCGCACCGCGCGCAAGCGCACCCTGCCCTACACGCGCGTGCGGCGCACGCTACGCCGCTCTCGCGGCCCAGATGCGAAAACTGCTACCGCGCCGTCGGCGACGACTAATAATGAGATCGTGTTCGATCGCGGTCCGCAGGAGTTTCCGATCGCGCGCCTCATGCCGCGCGAGGCGAGCGCGCGGCTATCGGCGCTGGTCGGGGACCTGCGCGACTGGCTGGTCGCGCGGTGGTCGTGGCTGCGCCCGCGCTCGCTGCCCGCGCTCGCCGCGGCGGTGGCCACCGTCGGCGTGATGGTCGCGGCCGACCTCGTCACGCAGGACAATGCACGCCCGGCCCGGCACCAGCAAGTCGAGCTCGTCAGCGCACACGCGGTCTACAGCTCGCAGTAACTCGCCCGGTCACTTTTGCAGGCAGTACACCTCGAGCGGCGTGCTGCACGTATTCGTGGTGGCGCCGAACGCGGCGGCCGACGAGCTGGACGCGCCGGTGAGGCCCTGCTGGCCAGGGGCCCCGCTGGTCCAGTCACCGCAATCGTCGGCCGCAGCGGCGGGTGTACCGGGCGATGACGATCCACACCAGACCTGACCCGAGTGGTAGGCGCCCGCGGCATCGACGTTGAGCGGCGTGTCGAGCTGCGCCGCGAGCACGGCGGCCGCGCTCGCCGCCAGCGCGATGCCGTCGGTGCGCACCCACGTCGCCTGGGCGCCATCGAAGCGAGCTGCAGCCGCCTGGGCCTGCGTCGACAGCATCGCGAGAAACGTGCCCGGAAGCGCTTGCGCTTGGGCCTCGCTCGCACACAACGCGTCCGCGGTCGCGATCCCCTTGCTCGGATCGAGCTTGCCGGCCGAAAGAAACGCAATGCGGCCATCCGCCGGTGTGACCGCGAGCGGCGTGTCGTAGTCGACCTGGAAGCAGTACAGGTGGCCGAGCCCGGTCGCGCAGTTGATCGTACCGATGTTGGTCCAGTTCTGCGTGGTGCGCCCGAGATCGCCGCGCGTGTACATCTGGGCCGCATCGGCAGCCGTCCAGTCGCTGCATTGTGTCGCGGACGGATCGAGCGCACCGCCCGCGACCGTGCCGGTGTTGACGTGGTTCATGGCGCGCAGATCGGCACCGCTCTCGTCGAGCGCGATCGGGTAGTACATCGCCCCGGACAGCAGGTCGAACACGGTGTCGCTCACCGGCTTGCCGTCGGTTCGCACCCAGCCGCGCGCCCGCGTCGTCGTGCCGGGCAGGACGAGCCGGCTCGCGGCATCGACGGTGCTGGTCGACAGCCAGGCGACGAAGGTCCCGGGGAGCTTCGCCGACTCGGCGGCGCTCTGGCAGATCGCGTCGGCGCCGGTCAGTCCACCGAGGTCGCCGCCGAAGGTCGCGCTGGTCGCGAACACGACGTTGTGGCCTCCGGTATCGACGAAGTGGACGCGGCCGCAACCCGCACCGAGCGCGGCAACGGCTACACGACAGCGCCACGACGACACTAAGCCGAGCGTACCACCTGGGGTCAGACGGCGAGGTGCTTGCCGAGGCGATCGAGCTGTTGCGTCCAGCCCATGCGCGAGCCACGCGTCGCCGCGGTCTCTTTCGAGAACGTCTGGCGCACGCTGACCAGCGTCTTGTCGCCGCGCGCCGCGAACGCCACGGTGGTCGTCACCTCGACGCCGCCGTGGATCACACCGCGCGTGACCAAGCGTTCGCGCGGGACGACCTCGACGTGCGTGCCGTCGAACGGATACTCCGAGCCGTCGGGTGCGACCATCACGTAGCTCGCGCGCCCGCCGGCGCGCAGCTCGAGCTGCCAGTTCTTCGTCGTGAAGCCGCGTGGCCCCCACCAGCGCGCGAGGTGCTCGGGGTTCGTCCACACGTCCCACACGCGCTGGAGCGGCGCCGCAAACTCGCGCTCGAGCACGAGCTCGCGCCCGTGCACGACGAGCTCGCCGAGCAGCTCGGCGAGCCGATCGTGGCTCTCGACCGCGCCGCTCTTCGCGCCGGTCGCGAGGATCGCGTCGCGCTGCGCGAACGACCGCGCGTCCTGCACGAGCTCGAGCAGCGTCTTGTCGCCGACGTCGGTCAGCGTGCACGTGATGACCGCGGCCTCGCCCGGCGCCGGCTCGTACTTCTGCGTGAACACGAGCCGCGCGAGCGACACCTCGCGGTACTCGCCGGAGAACGGCGCGTCGCGGCCGTCGGGCGTGCGCAGCACGTAGCGGTAGCGGCCGCCCGGGCGGAGGTCGACCTCGCATGTGACGAGCTGCGTGCGGCGCGGCCCCCACCAGCGCGCGAGGTGCTCGGGCTGCGTGATCACGCCGAACACGAGGCCGCGCGGCGCGTCGAGCAAGCGCGTCATCACGATCGTCGGCCGCTCGGTCTCGGTGAAGAAGCTCATCTCGCCGACGTGAGCGCCGAGCCGCTCGAGCGTCTGCACGCCGCCTTCGTCGGAGTGATACGTGCGGACGTTCGCGTCGCGCGCCTCGGCCGAGGCGAACACGAGCCGCATCGTCATCTTCGTGCGCGCGCCGCGGTCTTCGAACGTGACGATCTGGCGGAACTCGACGGGCGACGGCTCGGCGGTCTCGCGATGAGCGCGATGCACGATCACGAGCCGCTCGGGCGCGACCACCTCCTCGTACGCGAGCTCGTCGGGATAGCGCGTGCCGTCGGGGCCGCGCATGACGAGCTGCGCCGAGCCGCCGGAGCGCACGTCCATGCGCTCGACGGCAGTCGTGAAGCCATGCGGGCCGTACCAGCACGGCAAGTGAACCGGCGACGTCCACGCCGCGAACACGAGCTCGCGCGGTGCATCGAACACGCGCTCGAAGACGAGCTCGTTACTTGGATTTCGGTCGGGCATGTTTCGCGTCTTTCTCCTGCAGCTCGCGCAGGTAGTCGTCGAGGCGGTCGAAGCTGTCTTCCCAGAACCGGCGGTAGCGCTCGATCCACTGCGCGGCCTGCTCGAGCGGGCGTGCGACCAGCTTGCACGGGCGCGACTGCGCGTTGCGGCCGCGTGCGACCAGGCCGGCGCGCTCGAGCACCTTGAGGTGCTTGGAGATCGCCGGCAGGCTCATGTCGAACGGCGCGGCCAGCTCGGTGACCGAGGCCTCGCCGCGGGCGAGCCGGGCGAGGATCGCGCGCCGGGTGGGATCGGCGAGCGCGGCGAACGTGACATCGAGACGAGCGGGCTGCATCGTTGTTAACCGTTTGGTTTATTAACCTGAAAGTTAAATAGTACGCCGGCGACGAGCTGTCAAGCGCGATATGCTCGCCGGCGATGACGATCCGCGCCGTCCACCACCTCAACTGCGCCACGATGTGCCCGGTCGCCGGGTTCATGCTGGGCGGACCGTCGCTCGCGCGCGGCCACATGGTCGCGCACTGCTTGCTCGTCGAGAGCGAGCGCGACGGGCTCGTGCTCGTCGACACCGGCTTCGGCACGCGCGACATCGCCGGCGCGACCGGCCTGCCGGCGGTCTTTCGCGCCCTGTGCGGTCCGACGCTCGATCGCGCCGAGACCGCGATCGCGCAGGTCACCGGGCTCGGATACTCGCCCACCGACGTGCGCCACGTCGTCGTCACTCACCTCGATCTCGATCACGCCGGCGGCCTCGGCGACTTCCCCGACGCGCGCGTTCACCTCCACGCGCGCGAGCACGCCGCCGCGATGACGCGCGGCACGTTCAAGGACCGCGAGCGCTACCAGCGCGCGCACTGGGCACACGGCCCGCACTGGGAGCTCTATCGCGAGGATGGCGACACCTGGCGCGGCTTGCCCGCGGTCACGCGGCTGCGCGGGCTCGACGCCGACGTCGCGCTCGTGCCGATGCACGGCCACACGCGCGGTCACTCCGCGATCGTCGTGCGCGATCGCGACAGCTGGCTCGTCCACGCCGGCGACGCGTACTTCCACCGCCACGCGCTCGACGGCAGCGGCCGCGTACCGCTCGGCTTTCAGGCGTTCGAGCGCGCGGTCGAGACCGATGGCAACGCGCGCCGCGCATCGCTGTCGGCGCTGCGCGAGCTGCGCGCGAACCACCCCGACGTCACCGTGTTCTGCGCCCACGACGTCGCCGAGTACGACGCGTTCACATCGCCACGATCGTGACGTACGAGATCGTGCCGGCGACGATCGGCACCGAGCCCGCGCCGACCGTCGCGCCCGGCATCGAGACCGTCGTCGTGCCGCCGGTCGGATCGACGTTCGGGAAGAACACGGCGTCGCCGGTCGTCCCGGCTGCCCACGTTCCGGTCGACATCGTGTAGGCCTGCGCCGGATCCGAGCTCGACGTGATCGACACCGCGGCACGCGTGGCGGGCGGGACGGCGTCGACGTTGACGTACACGAACGCCTTCGACGTGTCGACCGTGAAGCCGAGCGTGGCCTCGCGCGCGACCGTGAAGTTCTGCATGCTGATGAGCTGGCCGGTCGTGATGACCTCGGGATCGGCGATGGCCAGCCCCGGCAGCGGATACGTGCTCGCCGGCACCGTGCACTGCGACGCCGTGGTCGACGGCGTGATGTCGATCTGCGACGGGATCGCGTTGTCGAGGCAGATCTGGAAGCGGCCGTTCGGGTTCGTCGGCTTGGAGTTGCTCGCGTCGCCGTGCACCGCGAACGTGGCGCTGTAGATGCCGCAGAAGTTGCTGCTGTTGTTCGAGTCCCAGTCGATGTACTGGCCGGTGAAGAAGCGATTCGCCGGGCACATGAACGCGTCGAGCGCGGCGTCGGGCCGAGGCGGCGCGTCCGGGCCGAGGTTCGACGGGTTGTTGCACGCGCCGCACGCGGCGACCAGAGCGAGCACGGCGCAGGACCTCACGCCCTGCAAGCTAGCACCTCCGCGCGCGGCTGCGCTCGGATGTAACAAGCCGCACGTCGCGAGTGTGAGACGGTCCCGCGCCGTGTCGCGTCCCTCCGGTATGAAGATGATCGCGCTGGCAGTCGCGCTCACCGCGGCGTGCGGACATCACGGCAACGGCGCGTCGGGGGACGGCGGCATCGGCGGCGGTGACGGCGACGGCCACGGCGACGGCGGCGGCGGCGGCAGCGGCAGCGGCGGCGGCGGCGGCAGCGGCGACGGCGGCGGCAGCGGCAGCGGCGACGGCGGCGGCAGCGGCAGCGGCTCGATGGCCTGCCCCGGCTCGACCTGCGCGCTCGGGCTCGGCACCGGGCTCGGCGCCGGCAACGCGCTCGCCACCGACTCGCATCGCAACGTCTACGTCGCCGGCTACTTGCAGGGCGCGCTGGTGCTCGGCGGCCATACGTTCACGCCGGTCGGCAACGCGGACGGTTTCGTGGCGAGCTTCACATCGGATGGCACGTTCCGGTGGGCGCACGTGTTCGGCTACGCGATGCAGTACACGCTGCCGAACGGCCTCGCGATCGACGCGAACGACGACGTCTACGTCCTCGGCCAGGGCTGGATCGTCGACTTCGGCGGCGGCCACATGACGAGCGGCGGCGGCTTCGTCGCGAGCTTCACGCCCGACGGCGACCTGCGGTGGGCGACCTCCGACCCGAGCTTCGATCCGCTCGGCATCGCGACCGCCGGCGGCCACGTCTACACGACCGGGCTCTTCAACACCACGGCCACGTGGGGCACGACGACGCTGCCCGACACCGATCCCGCCTATCACGGCTACGTCGCGCGCTTCGATCCGGCGACCGGCGCCGCGGAGTGGGCGCACGATCTCGGCGAGTGCGGCTGGGCACGCGCGATCGCCGCGACCGCCGATGGCTTCGCGATCGCCGCGCAGCAGAGCACGATGACGCTGCTCGCGACGTTCACGGCGACCGGCACCGCCGGTCCCAGCCGCGTCTTCTCGGAGATCAACGGCGGCGCCGACGGGCTTCGCGTCGACGCGGCCGGCACGTTCTACATGACCGGCCGCAAGTTCGAGGTCGACGATCGCATGCCGGGCGCGCCGATGCCGTCCGACAACACCACGAGCTCGTACATCGCGACGTTCCCCGCAAGCTTCGCGCCGCCGAACCAGCCCGGGTGGTCGTGGTCGCTCGTCGAGTCGCCCGGCGAGGTCGGCGGCGGAATCTACGAGGCCGTGCGCAGCGCGTGGGATCCCGCGGGCCACCTCGTGCTCGCGAGCTCGTACTCGCACCTGCTCTACGGCGACGCGAGCGGCGACGCGCTCGGCAACAACATCCCGCCGTACGGTTCGAACCTCTACATGGCGAGCTTCGCGACCGACAGCACGCCGCTCGGCGCGATCAACCCGGCGCCGACCGGCGCGTGGCTGCTCGGCAACGACTTCGCGATCGACTCCGCCGGCACCCGCTGGATCACCGGCTTCTATCAGGGCGCCGCGAACCTCGGCGACGGCCCGTTGCCGCAGACCGTCGGAACCGAAGAGGGCTTCTACGTGCTGCGCTATCAGCCGTGATCACTTCGCCGCGGCCGCGACCGGCGCGCCGGCGGCGGCGGCATCGGGCAGCGTCAGCTCGGCGAGCGTGTCCTGGAACTGCACGCGCGCGAGCATGATCTTCTCCTCGTTGTCGACGACCTGGATCGTCGCCTTCTGCACGCGGTCCGAGATGTCCTTCATCTTGTCCTTGAGGTGCGTCATCAGATCGCCGCCGGTCTTCACCATCGTCAGCGACAGGATCTGGCCGTGCAGCTCGTCCATGCGCTCGCGGTAGTCGTCGAGCCGGCGGTGCAGGCTCTCCTGCGCTTGCGCGAGATCGACGAGCTTCTTGTGGATCCCGAGCAGCTTCTCGAGCTGCGCCTTGAGCTCGGGCGTGCCGGTCTGGGTCTCGATCCACACCTTCATCATGTCGAGCGTGAGGTCGGCGTTGAGATCGAGCGTGCGCTGGATCGGCGTGGTCTCGGCGATCTCGACCTGCTGAGTCGCGCCGGGCGCGAGATCGACCTCGAACAGGTGCGAGTCGCCGACGCGCTCGTCGCGCGGCGGCGCCGCGATCAGGTTCCAGCCCTTGCCGACGGTGTGGCGGATGTAGACCTTCGCGGGCTGCGCCAGCCGGTTCGTGACGACGAGCTTTCTGTGGCGCACGTGCTGGACCTCGGCGGTCAGGATGCCGCGCTCGAGCGTGACCAGGCGCGACAGCTTGTCCTGATCGTCGTCGACGTGATCGATCACGATCTGGCGATCGAGCGCGTACGGCACGATCGCGAGCGACTTGGGCGCGATCGGCTCGGTCAGGCCTTCGCCGATGAACCGCTCGTCGCCGTAGACCGTGACCGGCCCGGTCTCGAGCGTCGAGTCGGTCGGGTTACGGAAGCGCACCGCGCGGAACGCGAAGCGATCGTTGCCGCGCTCGCTTTCGGCGTCGTACAGGTAGACGACCTCGCCGTCGGTCTCGTGGCGCACCATCGACACCATCGCGCTCGAGCCCTTCTCGACGGTCATCGGCGCCTCGCTCGCGAAGTTGCTCTCGCCGACCGGCGCGGCATCGGCGTCGCTCGGCCGGCCGTCCTTGCCCTGCGCGGGGTCGGACGCGGGCGCGGCCTCGGCGACGAGCCGCACGCGCTCGCGGTTGCCCGGCTCGAGGTGCGTCTTGATCGAGATGCGCGCCGGAGCGATGCCCTGATCGATGAGCTGGTTCTTGACGATGTTCGCGCGGTCGTTCGCGCGGCGCGCGGCGTCGCTGGAGTTGCCGTCCGCGTAGGCCTCGATCACGACGTTCTTGTCGTCGTGCGCGAGCTGCCCGGAGAGCGCGCGCATCTTCGCATCGCCGTTCGCGACCTTGCTCTCGTCGAGCTGAGGCTGCGCGGGCGCCGCGCGTGGCGGCTCCTTCTTCATCGGCGGCGGGCGGTAGTGGCGCGCGGGCGGTGCCGGCGGCGGGGACATCGGCGCCGGTGCACCTCCACTTCCGCCTCCGCGGCTGTAGTCCGAGGTTGTCGCGCCGGTGGCCTCCACAGCGAGCTCGGCGTCCTCCTCGGACACCTTGTCCGCGACCTTCGCCTTCTTCGCCTCGGGATGGCCATCGGGCCGGCGGATCTCGTCGTCGCCGAGCTCGGCGAGCTCGGCTTCGCCACCCTGGCCGTCGTGACTCCCGAACGGCGTCACGCCGGTCGGCGGCGCGACCGCGAACTGCTCGTCGGTGTGCAGCGTCGCGCGCTGCACCGTGCGCACGCTCCACAAGTCGTACTTGAACGACAGCGCCGACGACGATCCGACGCCGACCATCACGCCGTTCCAGTCCTCGCCCGACGTGTTGTCGACGATCGCCCAGCCTTCGAGCATCACCTTGCCGCCGTTCTTGACCGCGACGCGATAGCTCGGCTTCCACGCCGGCGACTCGGTGACGTACGTCAGCACGACGTCGGCCTTGTCCATGCTCGGCAGCTGCAGCTTCATGAGCAGATATGGCCCGTCTTCCGCTTGCTGGCGCGGGATCGAGATCGGCAGCGGCTTGCCGGTGAGCGCGTCGACGACGGTCAACGACTTCAGGAAGTCGTCGACGCGATCGCGCGGGACGCTGACCGTGAGCACGCCGCCCGACACCGTCGCGCGGCGCTCGTAGAACGCGACGCCGTTGCGATACACGACGACGCGCCCGAGCGCGACGTTGGTGTGGACGTAGGTGGCGTGCTTGGGGCCACACGCGCCGAGCGCGGCGGCAAGCAAGAGACCGGCGAGTCGCTTCTTCATCGTCCCGTACCCAACGCACGGGCCGGGCCGCCGGTCTAATCGGCGCGCGACGCGCGCTTGCGCTCCTCGAGCTCCTCGAGCGTCCTCGGCCAGTCTTCCTTGAGCAGGCGCGACAGCGAGCGGTCCGCGAGCAGCCGGCCTTCGGTCTGGCAGGTCGGGCAGTAGTTCGCCTCGTTGTCGGCATAGACGATGCGCTGGACCTTCGTGCCGCACACCGGGCACGGCTGACCGTACTTGCCGTGCACGGCCATCTCGGGGCGAAACGCGGTGACCTTGTCGGGAAAGCCGTCGCCGACTTCCTTGCGCAGACGATCGACCCACAGCGCGAGCTGGTCCTTGCACGAGCGGTGCAGGCGCGCGATCTCGTCGTCGGTCATCGCGGTCGTCACGCGAAACGGCGACAGCTTCGCGGCGTGCAGGATCTCGTCGGAGTACGCGTTGCCGATTCCGTCGAACAGCGTCGGATCGGTGAGCGCGCGCTTGACCGTGTGGCGCTCGCTGCGCAGGCGCTCCGCGAACTGCGCGGTCGTGGCGCCGAGCACGTCGAGCCCGCCGCGATCGAGCTCGGCGAGCGCATCGCGCCCGGCGACGACATGCAGCGACGCGCGCTTCTTGCCGCTCGCCTCGGTGAACACGAGCGTGCCGCTGTCGAAATCGAAGCCGGCGAGCGCGAGCTTGCCGGGCAGCTTGGCGCGCGGCTCCTTCCAGCGCAGCCGGCCCGCGATCATCAGGTGGATCACGATGAAGCGCGCGCCCTCGACGCCGATCACGATGCGCTTGCCCAGGCGCTCGACCGACTCGACCTTCGCGCCGACGAGCTCCTTCGGCGCCGGCGCCACCGTGCGCAGCACGAACGGGCTCGCGATGCGGATACCCTCGATCGCGTGCCCGATCGTCAGCGCGCGCAGCCGCTCGACGTACACGGTGACGTCCGGCAGCTCGGGCATCGCGGCAGCTTAGCTACTTCTTCTTGCCGGCGGCCTTTTTCTTCGCGGCCTCTTCGGGCTTCGCCTCGGCGGCGATCGCCGGCTTGCGCTCGCCGGCCTCGCCCTTCGCCATGCCGAGGCTCTGTTTGAGCGCCTCCATGAGATCGATGACCTGACCGGCCGGTGCCTCGGGGGCGACCGTGATCTCCTGGCCTTCGACCTTCTTCTGGATCAGCTCCATCATCCGGGTCTGGACCTCGTCCTTGTACTTCTCGGGCTGGAACGTCTCGTGCGCGATCTGCTGGATGATCTGCTTCGCGAGCTGCAGCTCGGCCGGCTTGAGCTCGGGTAGCTCGGGCACCGGCACGTCCGCCCACGGCTTCACCTCCTGCGCGTAGCGCAGCTGGTGCATGATGAGGCCGTTCTGATACGGGCGCAGCGCGACGATGTACTGCTTGCCGCGCGCCGCGTACGACGCGACGCCGACCAGCCCGGTCTCGAGCATCGCGTCGTGCAGGAGCTTGTAGGCGCGCTCGCCACCCTTGTCGGGCCCGAGGTAGTAACTCTTCTCGAGGTACAGCGGATCGACCGCGACCGCCGGTACGAACTCCTCGAGCGCGATGGTCTGGCTCGCGACCGCGTCGAGCGCCTTGAGCTCGTCGGCCGACAGGATCACGTACTGCCCCTTCGCGTGCTCGTAACCTTTGACCGTGTGATCCCGGTCGACGATCTCGCCGCACTTGGTACACGTGTACTGCTGCTTGAGCCGCGCGCCGTCGGCGTCGTGCAGCATGTTGAAGTGAATGTCGCCGCTGGTCTCGTTGGTCGTGAACAGCTTGGTCGGAATCGAGACCAGTCCGAACGAGATGGTGGCGGTGCCGATGGCGCGTGCGGGCATAAGATAATTGTACCGAGCCGTGGCGAGCGATCCCAAAGACGAGCGTGGCCTGGATGTGTATCGCGCGAAGCGCGACGCGGGATCGACACCTGAACCGATGGGCAGCCGGGTGGGAGGGATTGGGCGGGAGGAACGGGTTGGGGGCACGGGGGAAGGCCGCCCTGGTGGCCCGAGCGCGGCCGCACGCTCCGGCGGGCCGCGGATGTTCGTCGTCCACCAGCACGACGCGACGCGCATGCACTGGGATCTACGGCTCGAAATCGACGGCGTGCTGTGCTCGTGGGCGGTGCCGAAGGCGCCGTCGCTCGACCCCGACGACAAGCGGCTCGCGGTCAAGGTCGAGAATCATCCGCTCGAGTACGTCCACTTCGAAGCCGTGATCCCTCCCGGCAACTACGGCGCGGGGCCGATGATCGCGTGGGACCGCGGCATGTTCCGGCCGCTGATGGACGCCGCCCAGGGGCTGCGCGACGGCGAGATCAAGTTCGAGCTGTACGGTTACAAGCTGCGCGGCGCGTTCACGCTCGTCCACACCGGCAAGGGCCGGCGCGGCCGGCAATCGGGGCGCGGCTCGAACGACTGGCTGCTCATCAAGAAGCGTGACGCGTTCGCGACCGACCAGGCGCTCGCCGACACCTCGGTGCTGTCGGGGCTCACGGTCGACGAGCTCGCGGCCGGCGCGCCGGCGCTGCACGCGCTGATCGCGGAGCTCGCGGCGCGCGGCGTGCCGAAGCGCGCGGTCGAGCTCGCGACGCTCAAGCCGATGCTGTGCGAGACCGCCGAGCATCCGTTCTCGAGCAAGGACTGGCTGTACGAGCTCAAGATCGACGGGTTTCGCATGCTCGCGCGCGGCGGCGCCGGTCGGGCGGCCTTGCGCTATCGCAGCGGCCAGGACGCGACCGATCGCTACCCCGAGCTCACGAGCTCGCTGCGCGCGCTGCCGATCGAAGGCCTCGTGATCGACGGCGAGGTCGCGGTGCTCGACGCCGAAGGCCGCCCCGACTTCACCGCGCTGTCGGAGCGTGCCCAGCTCGCGCGCGTGTCCGAGATCCAGCGCACCGCGCTGGCGCGGCCGGTCGTGTACTACGCGTTCGACCTGCTCGCGGCCGGCGGCCACGACTTGCGCGCGCTGCCGCTGATCGTGCGCAAGACGCTGCTCCAGCGCATCGTGCCGAAGCTCGGGCCGATCCGCTACAGCGAGCACGTCGAGGAGCGCGGCGAGGACTTGCTCGCGCAGGTCGTCGCGCGCGGGCTCGAGGGCGTGGTCGCGAAGAAGCAGGACTCGCCGTATCGCAACAAGCGCTCGGGCGACTGGCTGAAGATGAAGATCGATCCGGAGGCGGACTTCGCGATCTGCGGGTTCACGCCGCCGAAGAGCTCCCGCATCGGGCTGGGCGCGCTGCATCTCTGCGTCTGGCGGGATGACCGCTGGGTGTGGGCCGGCAAGGTCGGCTCGGGCTTCGACGACAAGCTGCTCGACGCGCTCGCGAAGGAGCTCGCCGCCAAGCCGAAATGGACCCCGACGTTCCCGCGCCCGGAAGGCTCGGGCGACGCGCGCTGGATCGAGCCCGAGCTGGTGTGCCGCGTGCGCTACCGCGAGTGGCCCGAGGACAGCGCGCTGCGGTTTCCGGTGTTCGAGCGGCTGCGCCGCGACAAGACCGCGCGCGAGTGCACGATGCCGATCCGGCGCACGGGCGAAGCGCACGAGCCCGACGCGCCGGCGCCCGCGCTCGAGGTCGACGCGCCGACGCGCGAGCTGCGGCTGACGCGCCTGCACAAGGTGCTGTGGCCCGCCGACGAGACGTATCCCGAGATCACGAAGGGCGAGCTCGTCGACTACTACCGCGCGATCGCGCCGCAGCTGTTGCCGTACTTGAAGGATCGCCCGACCGTGCTCACGCGCTATCCCGACGGCATCACCGGCGAGATGTTCTTCCAGAAGGACATGCCGGAGTGGATCCCGCCGTGGCTGCGCACCGTGACGCTGTGGAGCGAGCACAGCCAGCGCGAGATCCATTACGTGTTGATCGACGACGCCGACGGGCTCGCGTTCGTCGCGAACCTCGCGTCGATCCCGCTCAACGCGTGGGCGAGCCGCACGACCGACCTCGAGCATCCCGACTGGACGATCGTCGACCTCGATCCGAAGAACGCGCCCCGCGAGCACGTCGTGC
Organism: Kofleriaceae bacterium; assembly: GCA_035500135.1. Lineage (GTDB taxonomy): Bacteria > Myxococcota_A > Polyangia > Haliangiales > Haliangiaceae > JABFXX01. The sequence continues at coordinate 2,079 of DATJXL010000352.1, read as the reverse complement.
CGCTCGCGCTCGCGATCCATCGCCTGTGCGATTCGATCGGGCTGCCGAACTACGTGAAGACGTCGGGCCAGAGCGGGCTGCACGTGCTGATCCCGCTCGGCGGGCAGTGCACGTTCGAGCAGGCGCGCCAGCTCGCGTACTTGATCGGCCTCCTGATCGAGCGCCAGCACGAGGACATGGCGACCACCGCGCGCAATCCGGCGGCGCGCCGCGGCCGCGTCTATCTCGACTGGGGCCAGAACGCGCACGGCCAGCTGCTGGTGTCGCCGTACAGCGTACGCGCGCTGCCCGGCGCGCCGGTGTCGATGCCGCTGACCTGGGACGAGGTCGTGCCCGAGCTCGACGCCCGCCAGTTCCGCATGCGCGACGCGCTCGAACGCGTCGCGAGCTGGCCCGGCGATCCGCTGCGGCCCGTGCTCGACACGCGGCCCGATCTGCGCGCGGTGTTCGCCGCGCTCGACGGGCTGGTCACCGCATAGCGCCGTACGTGCCGACCAGCTCGCCGTGCGCGAGCACGTGGCCCTTGATCGCGGCGTAGAGCTCCAGGCGTGTGATCCCCGGCGCGTGCAGCGGGATGTCGAGCGCCCACACGCGGAAGAAGTAGCGGTGGCGGCCGATCGGCGGGTTCGGGCCGGCCCACGCGCGGCGCCCGTAGTCGTTCGTGCCGTACGAGGCGCCCGGCGGCAACCGGCCGCCGTGCAACGCGGTGACGTGCGCGGGAATGCCGGTGACGATCCAGTGCGTGAACACGCGCTTGGGCGCGGCGGGATCCGGCGCATCCGGATCGTCGACGAGGAGCGCGAAGCTTTGCGTACCTGGAGGCGGCTTGGACCACGCGAGATCGGGCGCGAGGTCGGCGCCGTCCGCAGTGTGCTCGGCCGGGATCGCCGAGCCGTGGCGGAAGCTCGGCGACGTCACGTGCAGCTCGTGCGGCTGCGGTTCGGAGTGCGGCTGCTGCATGGAGAAGGTTACCGCCAAGGCGCCACAAAGACGCCAAGGCGCCAGCAGAACAGGATCGGGCCCGATCCTGTTCTGCTGGCGCCTCTTTTTCACTGGCGTCTTGGCGGTAATTCCTACTTCTTCTTCTGATACGTGCCCACGAGCTCGCCCTCCGCGACGACGTGGCCCTTCATCGCGGCCTCGAGCTCGGCCTTGGTCATGCCCGGCTTGCCGACGTCGGCGTCGAGCGCGAAGAGCTTGAAGAAGTAGCGATGGCGGCCGATCGGCGGGCACGGGCCACCGTATTCGGACTTGCCCCAGTCGTTCTTGCCCGCAGGCGGCGTCGCGCCCTTGGCGAGCGAGTGCGCGGCCGCGGGCAGCGACGGCACGACCCAGTGCACCCACGTGCGTTGCGGCTTCGCCGGATCGGGCGCGTCGGGATCGTCGACGATCAACGCGAATGCCTTCGTCGCCGCCGGCGCGCCGCTCCACGCCAGCTCGGGCGAGCCGTTCGCGCCTTCGCAGGTGTACTCGGCGGGAATCTCGCCGTTGCCGGTGAACGCGGGCGACGTGACGGCGAGCTTGGGCGCCGCGGCCGACGTGCCGCACGCCGCGAGCAGGAGGACGAACGAGCGCTTCATGCGCGCGAGACTGTACGCTACAACCGCCCCGTGAAGATCGCGTGCATCGGCGGCGGCCCGGCCGGCTTGTACCTCGGCATCCTGGTCAAGCGCGTCGCGCCCGAGCACGACGTCGTCGTGTACGAGCGCAACCGGCCGGCCGACACGTTCGGCTTCGGCGTCGTGTTCAGCGACGCGACGCTCGGCCACCTCGCCGCCGCGGATCGCGAGACGCACGCGCAGATCACGGCGCGATTCGCGCGCTGGGACGACATCGAGATCCATGTCGGCGGCGAGGTGCTGCGCTCGACCGGCCACGGCTTCTGCGGGATCGAGCGCCGCGCTCTGCTGCAGATCCTGCAAGCGCGCGCGCACGAGCTCGGCGTGCGCGTCGAGTTCGAGCACGAGGTGAAGGCGCTCGCCGACGTGCGAGCGCCAGCCTCGCCGGCCGAGGCGATCGGACGTCGGGACGCGACCGGGTCGCGTCCCGACGTGATCGTCGCGTGCGATGGCGTCGCGA
>DATJXL010000351.1:0-26264 GCA_035500135.1 Kofleriaceae bacterium | reverse complement strand
ATCATGCTGCCGGTCGCATCGAGCAGCGCGTGCACGACGTCGAGGTCGGCGTCGGCGATCGCGTCGGCATCGCCGGCCTCGACCGCGCGCGCGAACCGCTCGACCGCGGCATCGATCGCGCGCCGGGCCGCCGCCGACGGTGGACGCTCGGCGATCGCCTCGAGCACGGCGCCCGCCAGGTGGCGGCGCAGCCGCAGCAGATCGGCCGCCGCGGCGGCGAGGCCCTTGCGCGTCGTCGCGTGATCGACGAGCTCGGGCAAGAGGTCGGTGCCGCCGCTGTCGCGGACGTCGCGCACGGTGTAGCCGCTGCCCTGGCGGACCGAGACCAGCCCGGCCGCGGCGAGCGTCGCGAGCGCGGCGCGCAAGGTCAGCCGGCTGATCCCGAACCGCTCGGCCAGCTCGCGCTCGGGCGGCAGCCGCTCGCCCGGGGCGAGCTCGCCGCCGACGATCGCGGCGCGCAGCGCGCGCTCGGCGGCCGTGGTCGCGGAGGTGCGGGCGGGAAGCGGTCCGAGCGCCATTGGCTAAGTGATTAAACCAATCGTGCGCGGGCTGTCAACGGCGATCTCCGCGGCCGGTGGCTACTTCTTGCCGCCGCCGCTGCTGCTGCCGGTGCCGCTGCTGCTGCCGGTGCCGCTGCTGTTGCCGCCGCCGCTGCCGGTGCCGCCGCCGTTGCCGCCGCCGCCGCCGCCGTTGCCGCCGCCGCCGCTGCCGTTGCCGCCGCCGCTGCCGCCGCCGCTGCCGTTGCCGGCTCCGCTGCCGAACGCGCGATCGCGATGCATCTGCCCGCGGCGCGCGCGCAGCGCCGCGCTCAGCTCGTCGACGGTGATGTCGCCATCGTGATCGGCATCGACCGCGGACGGATCGTCGAAGTGCAAGAACGGCTGCGTCGCCTTCGCGAGCTCGTCGGGCGACAGCTTGCCGTCGTGGTTGGTGTCGAGCTGCTCGCGAATCGCCGCGAGCCGAGCCTTGCGGTCGGGACGATCCGGGTGGTTGCCGCTGCCGCTGCCGCTGCCGGCTGCCGACGGACCGCTCGCCTGATCGTCCGAGCTCTGCGAATCCTGGCTCTTCTTGCATCCGCCCGCGAGCGCGAGCGCGACGAAGCAAATCCACGCGCGATGCTGCATGCGCGAGTCATACCTCAGAACATCTGGCCGAGCCCGAACACGAGGCCCGGCGTGCCGCCGTGCACGAGCGGGATCGCGAAGTCGAGGCGCAACGGCCCGAGCGGCGAGCGCCAGATCACCCCGAACCCGACCGACATCCCGTAGCCGCGCGCGAACCCGTACAGGTTCGACATCGACGTGTCCGAGATCCGCGCGTAGTCGAAGAAGCCCTCGAGCGACAGCCCTTCGGCGCCGAGCGGCACCTCGACCGATCCGCGGCCGGTCAGCTTCAAGTTGCCGCCGATCGGATCGCCGTCGGCGTCGGTCGGGCCGAACGCGCCCGGCAAGTAACCGCGCACGTCCATCGAGCCCATCATGAACAGGCGATCGGCGAGCGGGATCACGCCCGGGCTCGCGAGCGCGGTGAACGTGCCCTCGAGGTGCAGGATCGCGGGCCCGATCGGCTGGTGGGTGCCGGCCCACGCGGTCACGGTGCCGAGCTCGAGGTCGCTGCCGAGCAGCGGCGATGCGTACTCGACCGCGACGCCGGCGTCGGTACCGGCCGTCGGCATGATCCGCGAGTTGCGGGTGTCGTACTCGACGCCGGCGCGCGCGGCCGAGATCAGATCGTCGCCGAGCGGCGGCGCGCCCGGCACGCCGCGCGCGACCGTGTACAAGGCGTCGCTCGGCTCGCCGGTGACCTGTTCGAGCCGCCAGCCGACGAACGCGCGCACGTGATCGGTGAGCTGCGTGCCGAGCGTGCTCGTGCCGCCGACCGCGAGGCGCGTGAAGCCGGGCAGCGCGCGCATGTCGTTGTAGAGCTGGGTGTCGAGCGTGTAATCGGAGTCGAGCACGTGCGGTTGCACGAGGCGCATCGCGAACAGCTCGTGCAGCGCCGAGTAGCCCGCGAACAGCGACAGCGCGTCGCCGGTGCCGAACAGGTCGGACTGCGCGATGTTGGCGGTGAGGAACAGGTGCGCGTCGGTGGCGTAGCCGCCGCCGACCGAAAACGAGCCCGTCGCCCCGTCGGGGCTCGCAGCTGGCGCAGGCGGGTCCGCCCGCGCGATCATCGGCACGATGCCGATCGCGAGTCCGAGCGAGGCAGACCAGGCAGTCTGCTTCGCGAACATTTCGTAGGCTACGACCGCGGCGTGCGGGTCGCGGTTGCCTCGCGGCTAGAACGTCGCGAGCTGCTTGCGGATGCGCGGCTCCTCGAGCAACGCCGGCGTGCGCGCGTCGCGCGCGAGCACGTAGTAATCGGAGTAGGGCGCGTCGGGCAACTGGCGGGCGCGCGCGTAGATCGGCCTGGCATCGTCGGTGCGGCCCGATGCGAGCGCCGCCGCGATGCCGAGCTCGAGCACGTGGCGCAGCCGGCGCGCGTCGTCGTTGCTGGCCGGTTGCCAGGCCAGCACCGTGCGGGCGAGCTCGACGAGCTTGGGCTTGGCCTTGGCGCGGGCGAGCGTGTCGGCGTACAGCGTGGCTGCATGCACGGCGCTCGCTTCGCGCGCGCGCTGCGCGAGCGCGGTCAGCGCCGCGCGATGCGCGGCGTCGTCGAGTACGCGGCCGCACGCGTCGACGAGCGCGCCGTACGCCGACCGCTCGTCGAACAGCCGCTCGATCAAGAACGGCACGAGGTGGCGGCCGCGGTTCGCGACCAGGCCCGCGTAGAGATCCGCGCGCAGCGTGCTGCCCTTCTCGACGCGGCCGTGCCGGATCGCGTCCATCAGCGCGTCGCGCGCACCGGGGTGAACGGCCTGGCGCAAGACCGCGCACGCCGCGTCGCGATCGCCGCCGGAGCCGCCGCCCTCCGCGATCGCGACCGCGCACCGCATGAGGATGTCGATCTGCGAATCGTCGAACACGCGCTGCGCGCGCGAGTCGGCGAGCCAGCGCGCGCACACCGCCTCGCGCACGGCCTCGCGCTCCGACGACAGCGCGTGCTCGACGTGCGGGAACACCTCGGGCAGCCCGCCGACCTCGCGCAACGGCTCGATGAACGCGTAGAGCTCGGCCGCGGTCTTCGCGCCGAGCGCGGCGAGCTCGAACATCGCGAGCAGCCGCGTGACCAGGCCCGACTCCCCGGCCGCGACGCGCTCGGTCCACGCGGCGACCACCTGCTTGCGGCGCGCCGGCGGCAGCGCGCCGAGCTCGGCCGCGACCAGCACGTCCGAGACGCGAGGATCGTCGGCGAGCGCGAGCACGGCCGCGGTCGTCTTCGCGGGCGCTCGCGGCGCGCGCACTCGCTTGGGCTTCGGCGCTGCCGCTTCCCCGGCGACGGCTGCCTTCTTGCGCGTGCGCTTGGGCTTCTCCGCCGTCATCGCGCCGCCTCGCCGCGCTTGCGCATCTCGGCGATCGTCGCCGCGTAGTCCTTCGTGCCGAAGATGCCCGAGCCCGACACGATCACGTTCGCGCCGGCGCGCACCGCCTGATCGATGTTGTCGACCTTGATCCCGCCGTCGATCTCGATCTCGGCCTGCCAGCCGCGGTCGTCGATGAGCCGGCGCAGCGCCGTGATCTTTTCGAACGCGCTCGCGATCAGCTTCTGGCCGCCGAAGCCGGGGTTCACCGACATCACGAGCACCATGTGGACGTCGCGCACGACCCACTCGATCGCCTCGATCGGCGTTCCCGGGTTGATCACGACGACCGGCAGCTTGCCGTGCTCGCGGATCTGGCCGATCACGCGGTGCAGGTGGGGCGTCGCCTCGGCGTGCACGCCGATCAGGTCGGCGCCGGCACGCGCGTAGTCCTCGATCCAGCGCCCGGGCTCCTCGATCATCAAGTGCACGTCGAGCGGCAGCTTCGTCGCGCGCTTGACGTGCTCGATGACGACCGGTCCGATCGTCAGGTTCGGCACGAAGTGGCCGTCCATCACGTCGACGTGCACGTAGTCCGCGCTCGCGATCGCGCGCACCTCGTCGGCGAGCCGACCGAAGTCCGCAGACAGGATCGACGGCGCGATGCGTAGAGGCGGCGGCACGCGCCGAACCTAATATCCGCCGAATAGATCCGTCAACCGCACGTCGAGTGCGGTCGCGACCTTGAACAGACTCGACACCGACGCGCTCGACTCCGCGCGCTCGATCTGCGACAGCAGCGACACCGAGAGGTTCGTGCGCCGCGCCATCTGCTTGAGCGTCAGGCCGCGCGCCTTGCGGAGGTCGCGGATCTGACGGCCGATCGTCGCGTGCAGCTCGTCCTCGCGGCGGAGCACGAGCCCCTTCTTCTTCGCGATGCGCGCGATCACGTCGCGGAACTCGGCCGGCGTGAACGGCTTGTGGATGTACGCCGACACGTCGTGCTGGATCGCGGACGTCGCGGTGTCGAGCGACGGGTGCCCGGTCAGGATGATGATCGCGATGTCGTCGTCGACCGCGCGGATCTGCGCGAGCAGGTCCAGGCCCGACAGCTTCGGCATCATCAGATCGAGCACGACCAGGTGGTAGACCTCGTCGCGCACGCGCTCGACCGCGATCGTCGGGTCGGCCAGCGTCGTGACGTCGAAGCCCTCGGCCGCCAGGAAGTCCTGCAGGTACTCGAGGATGTCGGGATCGTCATCGATGACGAGCACCGACAGCTTCGACGACGTCCTCAAGACTGCTCCGGCTACCACGGGCGGACCATAGCCGAAAAACCGCCGCGAGGGCCGCGCGACCATCAGCCGGGGTCCGGCGCGCGCGGCTGCAACGATCACCGATGGTTATGCGGCGCCTCGCCAAGAGATCGCCCGAGGCGTGCGACCATCGCGCCATGCGGACGTGCTGGATCGTGATCGCGGGTGCGCTCGGCTGCGGCAGCACGCACTCGGGCTCGGGCGCGGACTCGGGCTCGGGCGCGGACTCGGGTTCCGGCACGTGCTCGCCCGGGCCGTTCCACGGTCCATCGACCGCGATCGGCACCGCGTCGCTCTCGGATGTCGCGCTGCCGCAGGCGCTCGCGTTCGCGATCAGCTCGATGCCGGACGGCAGCCTCGACGAGCAGATGCCGCTCGGTGGCACCCCGACGGCCATCGCGGCGTTCGCACCGACGGCGACGCTCGGCTGGGACCACCCGGCGCTGCGGCCCGACGGCAACGAGCTGTTCGCGCGCGAGTTCAACTCGAGCACGATCTGGTCGTCGACCTTCGCGCAGGGTGCGTGGGCCGCGCCGACCCAGGTGTCGGGCCCGTTCCCGAGCGACGCGCTGGCGAGCACACCGGCCGCGATCGGCACGTCGGGCGATCTGCACATGATGATCTGGGACGACACGACGCTCCAGGAGTTCGCGCGCACGGCGGGGACGTGGTCGGCGGTCGGGCCGGTGCTGTCGCCGACCGATCTGATCGGCGAGGATTCGATGCTCGCCGCCCCGCAGCTGACGCCCGACGGCTTGTCGCTCGTGTTCCTCGCCGGCAACGCATCGACGAGCGTCTACTTCACGCACCGTGCAAGCCCCGACGTGGCGTTCCCGCTGCCGGCGACCGCGATCCTCAGCCCGACCGAGCTCGTCTACTCGCCTTACCTGACCGAGGACTGTCGCGACCTCTACGTCGTCGACGACATCACCGTGGACGGCGGCCATCTCGGCCGGTTCGGACCGTGACGAAGTCGGTCGTGCGCGCCGTCACGCGACTCGGATCGGGCGTCGCGATCCGGCTATCATTCACGGGGATGGCCGAGGACCGGTGGGGTGAAACCGACAGGCCGACGACGCTGGTCGCGCCGTGATCGCTCGTCGCGCGGCGCTGCTCGTGGGATTCGCTGCGTGCGGTCGCCTCCACTTCGATGCGATCGGCGACGCGGGCACGGACGGCGCGCCGCCGCTCGGCCCGGTCGCCTCCTTCGGTCTCGGCGCTCGCCACGCGTGCGCGCTCGACGCGGCCGGCGCGATCTACTGCTGGGGCGACAACGACGAAGGCCAGCTCGGGCTCGGCATGGCGACCCCGCTCGCAGCGACGCCGACGCGCGTCGGCACGGCCGCATGGTCGGCGCTCGCGGTCGGCGGCGCGCACACGTGCGCGCTCGCGAACGGCATCGTCTCGTGCTGGGGCCGTGACCTGGAGGGCGAGGCCGTGGGCGGCGTCGCGGGCGCGATCGCGACACCGATGCCTGTCGCGCTCGCGCCGAACACGACGCCCCCCGCGTTCGAGCGCATCGCGGCAGGCGGCGAGCACTCGTGCGCGATCGGTGCCGGGGAGCTGTGGTGCTGGGGCGCCACCGCCGCGATCGGCGACGGCGATGTGACGGTGTCATTCGCGACCCAGATCGAGCCTTCGATCACGGACTGGACCGAGGTCTCGCTCGGCACCAGCCACGGGTGCGCGATCAGCGCGACTCGCGGCGTCCTGTGCTGGGGCCAGAACGACAGTGCTCAGGCGGCGCCTGGCAGCGCGAACCTTCACGTGCCGACCCCGATGGTGGTGGGGCTCCCCGGCGGGCTCGCGCCGCTCCACGTGTTCGCGCGCAACGAGAGCACGTGCGCGATCGCGAGCACCGATCCCGCGGCGACCGCGGGTCAGCTCTGGTGCTGGGGCGCGAGCCCCACCGGTACGCTGAGCACGCCGACGCAGATCGGCACCGACGCCGCGTGGACGGCGATCGCGATGGACAGCAATGGCGCGTGCGGCATCGATGGCGGTCAGGCGACGTGCTGGGGCGCCGAGTACATCGGCGGGCTCGGCGACGGGTTCTGGAGCAACAACGTTCCGCTCGCGAGCGCAGTCGCGCTCGGCCCCGCCGACCAGATCGAGCGCGCAGGCGCGGAGGGGGCCCTCGCGTCGACCGCCGAGTTCGGCTGCTTGCGCGCCGGCTCGCAGGTGTCGTGCTGGGGCGACAACGGTGACGGGGAGCTCGGCCAGGGCAAGGCTTCGCGCGCGGCGACGCCCGTGCTCGTGCCGCCGCCCGCCACCAACGTCGCGTGGACGGCGATCGTGAGCGGCGACGTCCACGCGTGCGCGGCGGCGAGCGACGCGCACCTCTACTGCTGGGGCTTCGACGGTGACGGATCGGTCACCGCCGGTGTTGCGCGCGGGCTGTACCAGCCGTGCCTGCCCGGTCAACCGTGCGACGCGCCGACGCCGCAGCTCGCGCCGGCCGGCATCGCCACACCGGATGACCTCGTCGCCGGCTTCGACTACACGTGTGTTCGCGAGAGCACGGTCGTGCACTGCTGGGGCCGTTACCAGGAAGGCGAGCTCGGGATCGCCAGCCCGACCGACGACGCGGTCACGACCGTGACCGCGTCGAGCGGTTGGATCCGACTGCTCGGCGGTCGGCTCGCGACCTGCGGGGTGACAGGAGCCAACGAGCTCGATTGCTGGGGCAGCGTCGCCAGCGTAGCGACATTCGTGCCGACCACGCCGTCGGTGACGTTGCTCGCCGGCCAGACCATCCAGAGCGTCGGCTTCGGTGGCCAGTCCGGCTGCGCGGTCTACGGCGGCGCCCGGCTGTGCTGGGGCGGCAACGTTTTCGGAACACTCGGCGACGGCACGACCACCGACGATGCCAATCCGGCCGTACCGCAGGAGGCAAGCGGCATCGTCGCGGTCCAAGTCAGTGACACATCCGCGTGCGAGCTGACGGCGGCCGGCAACGTCCGGTGCTGGGGGCTCGATTCCAACGGTGTGACCGGGCAAGCCGGTGGTGGCGAAACGCTCGCGCCCGCGCTCGTCAGCGACGCCAGCGGGCCGCTCGGCGGATGCACCGCGCTCGGCTTGGAAAACGAGACCGGCTGCGCCATCTGCGGCGGAGTGGTCGAGTGCTGGGGCTACAACGCAGATGGCGAGCTCGGCCGCGGGGTCACGTCCGCGTTCGATCCGGTCGCGGCGCCCGTCGCGCTTCCGCCCGGAAAGACGTGGACGTCCCTCGTCGTCGGTGACAACCGGTCGTGCGCTCTGGATTCGCTCGGCGAGCTGTACTGCTGGGGTGACGGGCCATACGGGGAGCTCGGTGACGGCAGCCAGGCCAGCAACCTGCCGCTGGTGGTCGGGCCCTGACCATCATCGCGATGATGCACGACGAGGCGGTCCGTGCGGGCGTGCTCTGATCGCGTCCAGCGTCGGGACGATGCGGCATACTATCGGCATGCGGCACCTGCTGTGGTTGTGGTGCGTCGGCTGTGGTTTCCAGCACGGCATGGAGGGCGGCGACGGCACGCAGACCGGCAGCGACGCGGCCGCGCCAGACGGACGAGCGCTCGACGGCCGGCCGGGTGACGCACGACCGATCGACGCGCTCGACGGACCGCCACCGCCGGTCACGTTCGTTCAAGGCGCGAGCGGGACGTTCGCGGGCAACACGGTGACCTTGACCTTGTCCACCGCGCAGCACGCAGGGGACCTCGACATCGTCGCGCTGTCGTGGACGACCGGCACGACCGTGCAGTCGGTGACCGACAGCGACAACAACACGTACGCGCTCGTCGCGACCACCGTGTCTCCGGGTGTCGGCACGCTCGGCGTGTACTACGCCGAGAACGTCGCGCAAGGCGTCGGCGCCGACACGATCACGGTGAAGCTCTCGGGCAGCTCGAATCCGGTCGCGGTGGCGGCGGCGTACCGCGGCCTCGCAACCACCGACGCGCTCGACGTCGAGCACTCGGCGTACGGAACCTCGACGGCGCCGAACAGCGGCAACGCGACGACGACGCATGCCCACGATCTGCTCGTCGGCATCCCGGTGTCGAGCGTCGACGTCACGGCCGGCACCGGGTTCACGACCCACGTCGACGCCAACCTCGACATCGTCGAAGATCGCGAGGTCACCACGACGGGCGGCTACAGCGCGACCGCGACGCTGGGCAGCAACGCGGTATGGCTAGCGACCCTCGCCGCGTTTGCCGCAGCGAGCTAACTCGAACTGTGGACGTAGCCCGCGCTGGCGGCTCGTGACCGATGTCGACAAGACCGTCCGAATCACCGATGATCGGACGATGCGGCGTTGTGCCGACAGCGGGGTTGGGGGATGGGCGTTGGTCGCCGTCGTGGTTGCAGGTTGCGGCCGGATCGGCTTCGACGATGTTCCCGCCAGCGGCGCGAATCCCGATGCGCCGCCCGTGCACGCGGTGCCCGGCGGAACCGTTGTCTCGTCGGTCGGGACGCTCGCGAACGCGCCGGGGTTTCCGACCCAGACTCACCTGGTCTATGCCGTCGGCTCAGCGACGTGGTGGCTGTTTTATCTGGACGGTCCCGCCACGAACACGATCTACGCCGCGTACACGACCGACTTCGTAACCTGGACGGAAGCGACATCGTTCACCGCGAAGTATCCACTGCGCGGTGGCGCCAACTTCAGCGTGGCCTCCAAACAGATCGGCGGGCTCGACATCGTCCACGTCGCGCTCGCCTACACCACGGGATCTGCGGCAGCTCAGCACAATCACGTGCGCGCGGTGCTCTCCTCTGGCGCGATCGCATGGGACGCCGAGGTCGACCTGGGGTGCGGGGGGGCGACGGTGTTCGCGGACGACGATGGACCGGCCGTCGCGATCGACAGCCTCGATCGCGTGTTCGATGCGACGTCGGCCTATGCCGACCTGAACTGCAACCCCGTCTACTCCGGCAACATCGACATCACATACAGCGGCTCGAGCGATACAGGCGCAAGCTGGTCGCCGACGTGGATCACGCCAAACTATCTCCAGTTTGTCTCGCCCTCCGGAGGCAACGATTCGCATTGGGTAGCGCCGCTCGACAACGGCACGGTGCTCACCGTGCAAAGCGACGGTCTCACCCACGACGCGTCGGGCAATCTGGACAACCTCTTGTGGGCGAGCACGAACCAGACGACGACCTCGGCTGTCGATCAGGTCGCCGCCACCGCATTCTCGACGGCGGTCGACGCCAACCAGTGGACCGCCGTTTGCGTTTCGACCACCAACTGCCTGGTCGTGGTGCGCACCGGCGCCGCCTCGTTCGCGTCGTTTGCGTTTGATGGCTCGGCGTGGTCGACGGCCGCGGCGATCCCGGCTCAGACCACCAGCACGACCAGCGGGCCGTTCCTCGCGACCGATGGGACCTCCGTGTGGCTGTTCGTGATCGACTCCAGCGTGAGCTCGACGATCCACTACACGACCCTGAGCAGCGCGGGCTGGGCGGCGTGGGCCGCGTTCGAATCGGGCACACAAACCCGCAGCTATCTCGCCGGCTACAACATGGTGGCTGACGGCGTGATCAGCCTCATGTGGGTGCAGGCCAATGGCACCAACTACGATCTCGTCGTCGAGCCGTTCCTCGTTGAGGGAGGCTAAATGCGAGCACTCAGGTCGCCGCGTGCCGAACCGGAAGTCAGCGCGGTGTTCACAAACGTGAGGCGATCGCGTGCAGTGGCTGTGCAGTCAGCGGAGAGTCAGTCTCGTAACTAGTCGGGGCGACAGGATTTGAACCTGCGACTCCTTGGTCCCGAACCAAGTGCGCTACCAGGCTGCGCTACGCCCCGGAAGGGTCAGCATGGGTAACCCACCGAGCCGACCTTGTCAATGCGCGTGGGTTCGCAGCACCGGAAGCGCGATGTGCACGCCGATTTCGGCGAACGTCCCCAACCCCGTGACCGAGCCGACCCGGGCGAACGGCGTGATCCCGGCGAACGCCCACACGCCGACCGACGCGCCGGCCCGCGGATGCGCCTCCTCGGACAGCTCGAGGATCGGCCCGGCCGAGACCCCGGCCATGTGTCCGAAAAGCTCGGTGCCGGCGAGCGCGTCGAGCCAGATCCGGCCGCCGTTGCGCGCGGCCCACAAGCTGCCGCCGAAGGTGCCGCCGACCAGGCCGAGGGGCTCGTGCTCGCGGATCCGTACGACGGCGGCGCTGCCGCCGACGGTGGAATCCCACTGCGACTGGATCCAGCTCGCGGCCAAGGTCGGCGCGAGCCAGAGATAGGTTCCGTCGAGGTTCCACGTTGGTGGCAACCCCGACGGACCGCCCGCGGTCGGCGGGCCGGAACGCGGCGGGATATCGGGCGCGATCACCACGGGATCGGCGGCGACGGATTTTCCGACGAGGAGTAGCAGCGCCAGCAATGGGGACTGCATTCCCCGGACGATCGGCCCTAGCGCAACATCTCCGCCGCGCATCCTGATAGAATGACCAGCGAATCTCCAGAGGGAACGGCTGGGCTCGCAGTTTGCTTGTTTCGGGCCCTCGGGCCCGATGACGCTCGTTGCGACATTCGTCGCGCAGGACCCGATGTCGAACTTGGCCATCCAGCAGCACGTCCCGGTCGGAACGGGCGGGGGGATGGTACCACCAGGACTCGAGTCGGCCTACGCGGTGATCCGGAAGCTCCCTCTGTTCGAGGGTGTGCCGAACGAGGATCTCGTCGCCGCGATGACCCAGGGCGGCATCGCGTACCGCACGCTCGAGCGCGACATGTTCGTGCTCGACCCGATCGGGCTCGCGCACGGCCAGCCGGCGCCGGTCATCCACGTCGCGAGCGGGCAGGTCGCCGCCGCGGTGTTCCAGGAGCAGGAGCTCTCGGAGCGCCGCGCGCAGCAGCTCGCGCACGAGAACGCGAGCAAGGAAGAGCGCGAGCAGGAGTCGCTGATCAAGCCGCCGCCGCTCGCGCGGATCGCGCTCAAGAACGTCGCCTTGTTCATGGAGGGCGACCTGTTCAACTCGGGCGCGCTGTCGGCCACGCACGGCCAGCCGATCGCGTTCTACACGGCGGCGCCGTCGATCCTGGTCTCGCTCGATCACCGCTGGATCGCCGAGCTCGCGGTGCGCCACCCGATGTTCGAGAGCCGGCTGCGCCGCGCGCTCGGCGTGTCGCGCGAGCGGCTCGCGTGGGTGTCGGGCGTCAAGCAGGAGCTGCTCGACTTCTTCGTGCGCCAGGGCATCAGCGTGTCGGGCGAGATGGTGCGCGTGCGCCAGCTCAACCTCTGCATCGACTGCAAGCTGTGCGAGGAGGCGTGCGAGGAGCGCTACGGCGCGCGCCGGCTGACGCTGGGCGGCTACCAGCTCGGCATGCTCGACTTCATCTACACGTGCCGGACGTGCACCGACCAGCGCTGCATCGATCCGTGCGCGTACGATTCGATCAAGTTCGATCACGAGCGCCACGAGGTCGTGATCAACGAGTCGACGTGCACCGGCTGCACCGCGTGCGCGCAGGCGTGCCCGTACGGCGCGATCGACATGGTCGAGGTCGAGCCCGACGCGCCGACGTTCAAGAAGCACTTCAAGCATCGCCTCGACAAGAAGGACGCGCTCAAGTTCGGCGCGGGCTCGCCCCGCGTCGCGCGCGCGCGCCGGATCGCGAACAAGTGCGATCACTGCGTCGCGTACGGCGATCAGGCCTGCGTGTCGGCGTGCCCGACCGGCTCGTTGATCGAGATCAACGCGTACGACCTGTTCCGCGAGCGCGCGCCGGCGATGGCCGCGCTCGGCCGCACCGGCTTCGATCACGATCTGCAGAAGAAGGATCGCAAGGAGCTGTTGCCGGTGATGCCGTTCACCGAGGGCCTGGTCGTGCGCTCGGGCGGCCTCGCGAAGGTCAAGCGCGGCCGCTACGCGCCGCTCGTGATGTGGATGGTCGGCCTGACCGCGTGGCTGCTCGCGTTCGGCGAGATCATCCTGCGCTCGTACGACTCGCTCAAGCCGATGTCGTATCTGTTCAGCCAGCTCAAGGCGCTGCCCGACTTCGCGGATCTTCCCGACGCCGCCGTGCTCGAGCAGATCACGTATCGCGCCGGCCCGGGCTTGTCGGTGTACTGCGGCCTGGTCGGCACCGGGCTCATGGTGATCGCGGCGGTCTATCCGATCTTCCGGCGCATCAGCCTGTTCCGGTGGCTGGCGTCGAACACGATGTGGTTCGATTTCCACTTCATGGCCGGCACGATCGGCCCGATGTTCATCATCTTGCACTCCGCGCTCAAGCTCGACACGTGGGTGTCGGCCGCGTTCTGGAGCATGGTGATCGTCGTGATCTCGGGCGTGCTCGGGCGCTACCTGTACACGCAGGTGCCGGAGATGAGCTCGGGCGTCGAGCTCGAGGAGCTCGACCACGAGCGCGCGTTCCAGGCATACCGGCCGCGCCTGCCGGTGCCGATGGCCGAGATCGACCGCGAGCTCGGCGAGCAACGCGCGCACGCGCAGAAGGTCGCGCGCTCGCAGGGCGTGGTGCGCGCGCTGCAGTGGCTGCTGTTCCAGGACGTCTACCGCGTGCCGCGCACGCTCGCCCGGCGCGGCCGGCTCAAGCAGCTCGGCGTCGATCGCAAGACGCGCAAGGAGCTCGCGCGCCGCGCGGCCCGCATGATCGTCATCACCCGCCGCCAGGTGGTCGCGGGCAAGGCGCAGCTGCTGCTGCACTCGTGGAAGAAGGTCCACGTGCCGTTCACGATCATCCTGACGGGGTTTGCGGTGTTCCACATCTGGGATGCGTGGGCCCGTGCCTGGTAGGATCGCCGACGCGATGGTGAGACGGGTCGTGCTCGTCGCGATGCTGCTGTGCGCGGGCCGCGCGTACGCGGACGATTTCTTTTCGAGCTCGCCCGGCCCGCTGTCTTCGAGCCACAGCTCGCTCGATGCCAAAGACCACTGCCAGGACTGCCACGTCGGCGACACCAAGGAGCTGTCGAACGACAAGTGCCTCAACTGCCACGACCACAACAACCTCCGCGACCGCATCGCCGCCGGCAAAGGCCTTCATGCCTCCCCGATCGTGAGGGGCAAGCCGTGCCAGACCTGCCACGTCGAGCACAAGGGCACGCACGGCGACAGCATCATGGGCTGGAAGACGCTGCCCGGCGGCCACGACGACTTCAACCACCAGCTCACCGGCTGGCCGCTCAACGGCAAGCACGCGACCACCGACTGCGCGCAGTGCCACAAGCACAAGGACGCGCACGGCATCGTGACGTACATGGGAACCGATCGGCTGTGCGGCGCGTGCCACCTGAAGGAGCAGCCGCACAAGTTCGAGGCGAGCGAGCGCGACAAGCTCGCGTGCGAGCGCTGCCACGGCGAGAGCGTGTGGAAGCCCGCGAAGACCACGATGCAGTTCAACCACGACGACAAGAAGGATGCGCTGATGCCGCTGCTCGGCTCGCACCACGACGTCGCGTGCGAGAAGTGCCACCCCAAGAGCGTGTTCAACCTGCCGGTCGGCAAGGACGGCAAGCGCGAGGACAACTGCGGCAACGCCGGCTGTCACGTCTCACCGCACACCGGGCATCTGTTCGGCACGCGGCCGTGCGAGTGGTGCCACTCGCCGACGTTCCGCACGCTCAAGGAGCAGAACTTCGATCACACCGAGAAGACGCGGTTCGATCTCGGCCCGGCGCACGATCCGAAGCGCAACAAGGCGATGACCTGCGAGAAGTGCCACACCAAGGCGCTCGGCGAGGGCAAGCCGAACTCGGCGTGCGAGATCTGCCACGCCAAGGATTCGCATCACGGCGATCGCTTCAAGGAGTTCGGCTCGCCGCCGAAGTGCGGCATCTGCCATCCGTCGGGCGGCCCGAAGTTCGTGCCGAACACGTTCAACCACGCGGCGCACACCAAGTTCCAGCTGACGGGCAAGCACGCCGACATCCCGTGTCGCGGCTGTCACCGCGGCGGCAGCCCGTCGGACTTCGAGGAGTTCACGGGGCTCCTCGACGTGCGCGTCGGCACCGTCGTCAACGGCCACAAGGTCGACTGCCGCGGCTGCCACCAGCACAAGAACGTCCACGACGGCAAGTGGAAGAGCAACCAGTGCACCGGCGTCGCCGGCGGCACCGGCTGTCACACCGACGCCGGCAGGATCGAGGTCCGCTACGGCGACATGAAGAAGCTCTATCACGGGCCGACGTCGAACTTCCCGCTCGTCAAGGGCCACGCGACCGTGCCGTGCGGCGATTGCCACACCGGCCGCGACAAGGCCGGCAAGACGACGTTCACGCACCTCGAGCCGAACTGCGACGCGTCGGGGCAATGCCACGAGGACTCGCTGCACAAGGGCTCGCTCGGCGACACGTGCGCGGCGTGCCACAGCCCGGGCACGTGGGACGCGCTCAAGTTCGACCACGACGCGCCGTTCCCCAAGGACGCGAAGGGCGAAGTCAGCGAGTGGCCGCTCAAGGGCGAGCACAAGAAGAACAAGTGCGAGGAGTGCCATCCCAAGCGCGACTTCGCCGGCACCCACGCGAACTGCAGCGCCGAGGGCTGTCACCAGGACGACGACGCCCACAAGGGCCGGCTCGGCGACAAGTGCGAGAAGTGCCACGTCGAGACCGGCGACAACATCTTCAACCACAACACGATGTCGAAGTTCCACCTCGACGGAAAACACCTGCAGGTGCGCTGCGCCGACTGCCATCCGTCGATCACGTTCAAGCCGCGGCCGACGTCGTGCTTCGGGTGCCACCCCGAGCCGGCCGTCCACAAGGGCCAGTACGGCACCGCGTGCGAGCAGTGCCACACGACGCGCACGTTCGTCGACGTCAAGCCGTTGCACGATGTCGGCGACTTCTCGCTCAGGGGCATGCACGACAACATCGCGTGCGAGCGCTGCCACAAGGACAACCGCCCGCTCGCCGGCTCGGGCAACCTGTGCATCAACTGCCACCGCCAGGACGACATCCACAACAACTCGCTGTCGCCGAGGTGCGGCGAGTGCCACACGCAGTGGTCGTTCGCGCCGGCGCGCTTCGATCACTCGCGGGTCGGCTGCAACCTGACCGGCCTGCATCGCACGATCGCGTGCTTCGACTGCCACCGCAACGGCAACTTCTACGCGCTCACCGGCCAGTGCGAGAGCTGCCACCTGGCGGACGCGCGCCGGTTTAGCGGGAACGAGCCGGGGTTCAACCACGCCACCGACGTCGGCGGGTGCGCGACGTGCCATAGCCCGAATACCTGGATCACGAACCTGACGACACCCACCGCGGGCCCGATCCTCGGCCGCGACTCGGTGTGCAGATGACGACGTGGCGATGGCTCGCGTGCGCGCTGGTGCTCGCGACCGCGGCTCCACCGCACCGAGCCTGGGCCGATAACGGCAAGCACGCGAAGGGCGACGACGACAGCGACGACGAGGACAGCAGCGACGACGACCAGGGTGACAAGGACAGCGACAAGGACAAGGGCAAGGCCGACAAGAAGAAGGCCGACGACGACTCCGACGCGAGCGTCAGCGACAGCGACGAAGACGAGGATCAGGACAAGCCCAAGCCCAAGACCGGCGGCACCGCGAACACGCTGCCCGAAAAGCAAGATCTCACCGGCCACGATCTCGGCAGCAGCAAGCAGGGCAACGAGTTCGAGCGCGACCGCTTCTTCGTCGACAAGGCCGACACTCGCAAGACCGAGAAGGGCACGCTGACCCAGGGCAGCCTGACCTGGACGAACTTCGCCTACAAGGAGAGCGGCGGCGATCTTCCGGCGGCCGCCGGCGGCACCACGCCGGGCGCGAACAACGGTTCGTTCTCGCAGCTGTTCACCGATCTCCGCCTGCAGACCGACTTCCGCCACATCGCGGCGAGCCGCTGGGAGGCGCGCGTCGATGCGCGCGTGCGGTTCGTCGACACGCCCGACCAGACGTCGACGCCGGGCTTCAACCCGGTCCAGGCGACTCACATCCAGTCGGGCTTCGACGGCCAGAACGAGTACGAGCTGCGCGAGCTCTGGCTCATCCGCAACGGCGATCGCACCGACGTCATCATCGGCCGCCAGTTCATCGCCGATCTCGCGGCCGTCAAGATCGACGGCATTCGCATCGACTACGCGCAGAGCAAGGAGTTCACGCTGCTCGGGTTCGGCGGCCTGTATCCGCTGCGCGGGTCGCGCTCGATCACGACCGACTACACCGATCTCCGCGACTCGAACGACAAGGACATCGGCCAGTTCGTCGGCGCCGGCGGCTTCGGCGCGGCGTATCGCACGCCGGCTGCGTACGGATCGTTCGGCGGCGTCGTGCTCGCGCCGTTCGCCGGCGAGGAGCCGCGCATCTTCGGCACCGCGAACGGCTACTGGCGGTTCGGCAGCCAGCTCGACCTCTATCACTTCGCGGTGGTCGATCTGCTCGGCAACAACGACGCGCTCGGCGCCGGCAACGCGGGGTTGACCGACCTGTCGGTCGGCGCGAACTGGAAGCCGAACCCGCGGCTGCGCGGGACGCTCAGCTTGAACCGCGTCGACACCGAGACCTTGAACGTGCAGGCCAACGCGTTCCTGTCGCAGCCGGCGGCGATGGGTGGAACCGCGATCCAGAACGAGGTCTACATCGCGCGGCTCGCGACCAGCGAGCTGCGCGGCAGCCTGTCGGCGGGGCTCGGCGAGCTGCAGCGGTTCCAGATCACGAGCGCGATCGCGTATCGCGAGCGGCCGGGCTTCGACCTCACGCCGATCGGCGCGATGGCCGGCACGGCGGTCCACCTCGATCCGGCGAGCAGCGTCGAGGTCTACGCCTCGGTCACCGATCGGCGCTCGGTCGCGGACATGCGACTCGGCGCGGACTTCATCACGACGTTCGCGGTCGACAACATCCCGTACTCGCGCACGGACGTGACCGCGGTGCGCGCGTTCGCCGGCCGCGAGCTCGCGAGCGGCAAGGGCGAGTGGGAAGCCGAGGTCGCGGCGTCGACGACGAAGGACACGTCCACCACCGTGATGACGACGATGTGCACGTCGGCCACGACCTGCTTCGGCTCGTCGAGCGGCACGATCATCTCGGCCGGCGGCACGCTGTACTACCGCTTCAACCGCGACTGGCTCGGCATCGCCAACCTGTACGTCACGCAAACCGCGCTGACTCCCACCGGCGGCCAAGCGGACCCGGCGATCCTCGGCCTCACCGGCTTCGCGCGCGTCGCCTATCGCTTCTGATCCAGCCGCTCGCCAAGTAGGCGCTACGGGTCGTACGGCGCGAACGGGGCGGCCGAGCTGCGGTGTGCCGAGAGCGCGGCGAGCTCGGCCGGGGTGTACGCGTCGGGGCCGCCGGCGGGGAGGTGCGTGCGGATCCAGCCGACGATCATCGCGCGAGCGCGCGCACCGGCTTCGTCGTCGTCGCATTCGTCCCACAGCTCGAACAGCGCGGCGCGGCGCGCAGCGGGATCGAGCGTGGCAGCCCACAGCTGCTCGAGGTTCTTGCGCGCGAGCTCGGCGCTGTGCGCGCGCTGGTCGGCGCGAAACGCGGCGCCACGCTCGGCGCGCTCGTCGAACGTTTGCTCGAGCAGCGCGCGCTTGCGCGAGGAGTACGGGTCTCCGACGGTCTTGCGCATCAGCCACGACGTGATGTCGAACTTGCCGACGACGACCGGCGCGCTGAACGTCCAGGTGTTGCGAGGCAGCGTGCGATCCTGCGCCAGCCGCGCGCAATCGACGCCCGAGCCGCACGAGTCGGGAATCGCCTGCGCCTCGCGCGTGACCGGCGTGGCGCTGGCCGCGCGCAGCCCCGCGTACGGATCGCGAGACCAGTCGTCGATCAGCTTGCCGAGCCCGTGGCGGAGCTCGTCGTAATGCGTCACCGCGTGTACCAGCGGCGACCACCCTGCCTCGAAGTCGCGCGCGTCGTGCAGGTGCACCGAGCCATCGCGGTCGATCTCCGCGGTCGTGACGGTATCGTGGATCACCGCGCGGCCGCCGGGCGCATCGTCGACGCGGCCGGAGCGCGCGCCAGCCGCCGGCGGCAGCACGCGGTCGCCCGGCGTGACGAGCGCGTCGAGCGCCGCACGCAGATCGACGACCGGCTGCGGCGGCGCGAGCTCGGCGCTGCCGGCTCCGGCATGCTCGCTGCGCGCCTCGATCTGCTGCGCTGGCGCCGCGCCGCCGCCCGGCGCGCGGATCGCGGTGGCGCGCGTGCGCGCCACGGGACGGCCGAGGTCCTCGATCAGCGCCACCGCGAGCGGCGCCGGCACGATCTCGACCTCGACGCGTTGCACGCTCGGCTCCGCGATCACCGCCGGAATCGCGCGCCTCGGGACGAACCGCACGAGCGCCGCGATCGCCGCTGCGTGCACCGCCACCGACACGACCACGACGCGACCGCCGCGCATCTCCTCTCAGACCAACTCCGAGCCGACACGGTTGCTTGCCGGGGCTCGTTCCGTCACGGCGACGCCATCTCGAGCGTCACCACGTCGCGCGACGGGTCGATCGCGACCGTGCCGGAGCGCGCGACGATCGCCAGCACCGCGGGCTCGGGCAGGCGCAGCTCGGGAGCGAGCGTCGCCCACGCACGCGACCATTGCGTCTCGAGTACGCCCGAGCGCACCCACGCGCCCGCGCGCGTGACGTGCTCGGCGATGGTCGCGATCACGCGTGCGTGCTCGGTCACGTGGTCGATCACCTGCTGGCGCGACTCGAGGTCGCGGTATCGCAGCGCGAGCGCTCGCACGAACGAGCCCATCCACGAATCGAGCGCGAGCTCTTCGTGCAGCACCTCGCGCGACACGACGACGGCGGTGACGTCGTCGACGGCGATCACGCTGGCGTTGCGCGCGCCGGTCGTGAACAGCGCGCCCTCGCCGAACACGTCGCCCGGGCCAAACGTGCGCAGCGCGATGCGCCGCCCGCGCTGCTTGCGGAACGCCTCGCAGCGCCCGGCGGTGAGCACGTAGGCTTCGTCGGCGGGGTCGCCCTCGCGCACGATGATCGTGCCCGCCGGGAACGTGCGCGACATGAAGAACGAGCCGCCGCGCAAGAATCCCTCGACCTCGGCCTTGAGCTCCTCGACGGACTCGTAGCGCTCGGCGGGCTCGGCGGCGAGCGCGCGCATCACGATGCGCCGCAAGCCGAGCGGCGGTGGTGGCGCGCCGGGCACCGACTTCGGAGGCATCGGGGCGCCGCGGCGCGCCGCCATCACGGCGCCGCTCGACGTCTCCTCGGGATACGGCGCGTCGCCGGTCAGGATGTGATAGAGGATGCCGCCGAGCCCGAACACGTCGGTGCGCTCGTCGAGCTGATCGGTCTTGCCCCACGCCTGCTCGGGCGCCATGTAGCCGGGCGTGCCGATCACCGTGCCGTCGGCCTCGGTGAACGTCCGGCGCGGCGCGCCCTCCTTGCCGCGCCGCGTGCGCGCCGGGGCCATCACGTGCGCGCAGCCCCAGTCCATGACGTAGATCTGGCCGAACTCGCCGATCATCACGTTGTCGGGCTTGAGATCGCGATGGATGACGCCGCGGCTGTGCGCGAACGCGACCGCGTCGCAAATCTTGAGGAAGATCTCGAGCAGCTCGCGCAGCATGCGCTCGGACCGCATCGTGCCCGGCGGGCCGATGCGGTGCGTGAGCGTGTCACCCTCGACCAGCTTCATCAGCAGCGCCGACGGGATGCCGGCGTCGTCGACCTCGACGTCGTAGACCGGCACGATGTTGGGGTGGTCGAGCTGGCCGGTGATCCGGGCCTCGTCCATGAACCGCCCGAGTGCCTCCGGGTGGGTCGCGAGCTGCGCGTCGATCACCTTGAGCGCGCAGACCCGCTCGATGCGCGTGTCGTAGACCCGCCGGATGACGCCCATGCCGCCGCGCGCGATCTCGCCGCGATCGACGAGTCGCTCGGGAGCCGGCGCGGTGGGGCGCGGCGAGGTGCGCCGCGCGCGGCCGGGCAGGGTCGGCCGTCCGGTCTTGCGCGGCGCGCTCGACAGCCGGCCGACTCCGCTTCGCGTCTTTCGCCCGCTCGCCATGATCGGGCGAGCTTACTGGAATTTGATCGTCCGGTACCCGAACAGCCGCACGCGCTTCGCGTAGAGATCGAGCAAGAACAGGCCGACGACGGCGAGCAGCGCCCACGGCCACAGGTCCTCGGTGTACGGCACCTTCTCGTCGCCGGGATCCCAGACCTGAGCCGGCGTGGCCTGGTCGTGACCGCCCGAGACCTGGGCGGCGTGGCGCATCGGCTCGAGGTCGGGGGTCGAGCGCAGGTACTCGAGCGGATACGACATCGCGACCGCGCCCATCGATTCCGCGACGGTCTTGCCGTCGCGCTGGTGCACGGCCTTGAGCAGATACGACCCGTACTTCTGGATCTTGAAGTCGGCCGTGTAGCGGCCGGCCGCGGTCTGCGCCATCGGCATCTTCTGCGTGACCTTGTTCGTCGCCGGATCGATCACCTCGAGCTGGGTGTCGAGCTCGTTGACGAAACGATCGCCGGAGTCGATCGCGTCGACCGTGACCTCGGCGCGGCCGTCGGCGACCTTCGCGTACAGATCGTAGCTGCCGTAGACCTTGCGGCGCATGGACGAGCGGATCACCTGCGCCCAGAACTTCGGGTAACCCGACCAGCGGATCCAGTCGACGCTCCACCGGTTCTTGACGTCGCTCGTCCACGCCACGCTCGTGCCCGCGCCGTACCGCCAGCGCGCGAGCAGCGGCTCGCCGAGATCCGAGATCAGGATCGTCTCCGACGTCGGCTTCGGCTTGGTCGTGACGTAGCCGTGCAGCGGCGGCGCGTTCTCGACGTTCGTGCCCTCGATCGCCTCGACGCGCTTCGCGATGCGCGCCTTGACCAGATCCTCGACGAGCTGGCTCTTCTGCGCCTCCTGCGTCTCCTTCATGAAGATCTTCGGCAGCGAGCCGATGTCGTCGACCATGTACAGGCGGCCCTCGCCGGCCTCCGAGATCATCGTGAGCAGATTGCGGTCGGCGCCCTGCACGCCGACGCACGACACCGTGATCCGCGAGTTGCGCATCTCGGTGACGAGCTCCTGGATGCCGTCGTTCGGCGCCTCGCCATCGGTCATCAGGATGACGTGCTTCACCTTCGCGTTGATGCCCTGCAGGTCGTCGAACGCCTGCTTGAGGCCGGGGTAGATGTTCGTGCCGCCGCCCGACTGCAGGCGCGCGATGTCGTTCGAGATGCGCATGCGGTTCGCCGCGCGCTGCGGGCGCACCAGCACGCTCGCCTCGCTGTCGAACGCGATCACCTCGATGTAGTCGTTCGGCGACAGCACCTCGGTCGTCACCCGCGCCGATTCCTTCGCGGCCTCGAGCTTGGGGCCCTGCATCGAGCCCGAGCGGTCGATCACGAGCACGAGCGCGATGTCCGGCTGCTCCTTCATCTTCTCGGAGTCGAACCGGACCGGCATCATCTCCTCGATCGTCGTGCGCTCGTAGCCGCCCGAGCCGAACGAGTCCGGGCCGCCGGCCATGATGAGCCCGCCGCCGAGGTTCTTGACGTAGACGTCGAGCGCCGCCATCTGGCCCGCACCCATCAGGTGCGCCGGCACGTCGGAGACCATCACGAGGTCGTACTTCTCGAGCTCCTTGGGGTTCGACGGCAGGCCGGTCGGCCCGCGCACGGTGACGTCGATGTTCTCGTGCTCGAGCGCGCGCTGCAGGTAGCCGCCGGCGCCGGGCTCGCGCAGCACGCCGCCCTCGACGTAGAGGACGTTCGGGCGGCCCTTGACCGGCGCGGTCATCACGGCCTCGTTGTTCTGCTTCTCGGTGTCGTGCTCGTACTTCGCGAGCCGCAGGTGATACGTCGTCGAGCCGGCGTGCTTGGCGTCGCTCTTGAACTTGACCAGGTTCTTGCCCTCGCGCAGCTCGACCTGCTTCTCCGGATCGAGCCCGTTCGGGAACTCGTCCTGCTGCAGCGCGAGCGTGACGGTCTGCTTCTCGGTCGACCACACCTCGGCGGTGACCTCGTACGGCTGGCCCACCTTCAAGTCATCCGGCACGGTCAGGCCGACGACGCGCACCTCGCTCGTCTTGTCCTGATCGAACGTGTGCCACGACACCTTCACGCCGAGCTCCTTCGCGCGATAGGCCTCGACCGCGGCGTCGCCCTGCGTCTGATTGCCGTCGGAGATGATGACCATGCGCTCGACGTGGCCGCTCGGATAGATGCCGTACGCGAGCTGCATCGCGGCCTGGATATCGGTGCCGGCGCCGGCGCCGGGATGGCGCACGATCGCGGCCGACAGCTTGCCGCCGCCGCTGGATTCCGGCGCGCGCGCGACCTGCGGCTTCTCGGCGAACGTGATGACCTGGAGGTTGCCGGTGCCTTCGGTCGCCTCGAGCTCGTCGACATACTTCTGCGCGGCCGCGAGCTGCTTGTCGGAGATCGAGTCGGAGACGTCGACGAGCGCGACGGTCGCGACCAGGTGCGTCTCGGTGATCCACGACGGGCGCGCGAGCGCGAACGCGATGCCGGCGACGACGAGCGAGCGCAGCGTCGCCTGCACGACCTGCTGCAGCACCGAGAGGTCGGTGAGCGACAGCACGCGCAGGACGAAGAACGCCGGGACGATCGCGACGAGGTGCAGCCAGCTCGGCGCGAGCAGCTCGATCGGTTTCGGGCCGACGGCGATCGACACGCTCGTGCGATCGCCGAGCCACGCCGATACGCCGAGCCAGATCGCGATCGCCGCGGCGATCGCGAGCACGAGCCGGATCATCGGCCCGGGCGCGAGCAGCATGCGCAGCGCCTTGCGGACCGGCGTCATACCGTGATCCTCCGATGGTACGTCACCCACTCGGTCACGATCAGGCCGAGCGCGAGCAGCACGAGGTAGATCCACAGCTTCTTGCTGCGCGTGATCGCGAACGCCTCGGGAGCTTCGAGCTTCTTGCCGCCGAGCGTGAGCGACGTCGACGGGGCGATGTCGCTCTCGCTCGCCGACGCGAGGTTCGCGGCGAGCTCGATCTTCGCGAGCTCGCGGCCGTCGGGCGCCTTCGCGGTGAGATCGTAATAGCCGACGCGCGAGCCGTAGAACGTGGCGAGCCCGTCGATGATCGGCGTCTGCGTCAGCGTGCCGTCGGGGCCCCTGACGACGGCCTCGCTCGCGCCGACCACGCCGTCGAGCGGCACGCGCACGCGCTGGCCGGTCGGGTACGTCGTGAGCAGATCGGCCTGATCGCCGGCGAACCAGTCGAGCGCGTTGACGAGCAGCATCGGGAACGCGACGCGCATCGGCAGGTCGGTCGCGCTCGTACGATCGCCGGCCGGCAGCGAGAACCCGAACGCGAGGATCTTGCGGCGGCCGTCGCGCTTGGCCGCGATGATCGAGTCGGTGACCGAGTACGCGAGCGTCGATTCGCCCTTCTTCGCGTCCGGCGCGAACACCTCGCTCCGGTCCATGTAGACGTCGCTCATCGTGATCCAGCGCATCACCGGGTGCGTCTCGTCGAGCTCGGTGATGTGCGGGTTCGTGGCCTCGCCGGCGCGGATCGCGATCGGCGAATTCGGCCCGGTCGGGTGGAAGTAGATCAGCGACGTCGGCGACGGCGGGATGACATCGGGCGTGTGGTCGTCGAAGATCACGACGTCCATGCCGTCGGCGAGGGAGGGCTTCGCGTCGTACTCGGCCGGCGTGACCTTGAGCGGATCGACGTTCTCGTAGACGAGCAGCGCGCCCTCGAGGAACAGGTTGTCCTCGGTGACCATCAGGACCTTCTGCTTCTTGCGCGCGGGCAACAGCGCGACCGCGGTGTCGTCGAGCGTGAACGCGTCGGTGCCGCCGGGACCTTCGACCGGGCGCAGGGACGCGCGCAGCTTGTTGTCGCCGCCGATCGGCAGCTTCGCGAACACCTTGCTCACGCGCTGGCCGGGCGCGAGATCGATCCGCCCTTGATCGCCGGCCAGGACCGCCGAGTCGCCGTTGAACAGCGTCAGCGTGCGGTGCGCCGGCTCCTGCCCGAAGTTCTGGATCTCGATGTAGACCTCGTACGCGGCCTTGTTCGCGATGTAGCGCCGCACGTTGAACGCGACGATGCCGACGTTGTCGCTGCGGTGGCCGACCGGCAGGTAGCGGACGTCGATGTCGCCGAGATCGATCGAGGCCAGGTCGTGGTGCGTCGGATCCCAGCTGACCTGCGCGAGCTCGGACTCGGGAAACGCGCCATCCGAGACGATCACGATCAGCGGGTTCGGGCGGTCGCGCAGCGCATCGGCTGCGGCGCCGAGCGCGCGCGGCAGGTCGGCCGGCGTCTCGCTCGCGGTGATGTCGTCGATCTGCTTGTCGAGCATCGGCGCGTCGCTCGAGAACCGCGACTGCGGCGTCGCCTGGCCGTCGACCTTGAAGATCATCGCGAGGTCGCCGCCGCCCATGCCGTCGATCAGCCGCTTCGCCGCACGCTTCGCGGCGTCGAGCCGCGACTCCGTACCCTTGTCGTTGCCGTCCATCGTCTTCATCGACGCCGACGCGTCGAACAAAACGACCACGCTGCGCGCCCTGCGATCGACCGCGCCGAGCGTCGGATCGAGCGCGGCGAACAACACGATCGCGAGGATCGCGAGCACGAACAGGAGCGAGATCAGCCGCTTGAGCTGCTTCCACAGCGCGTTCGCGTCTTTTTGCTCGAGCACGCGCTGCCACAGCTGCGAGAACGGCACCTCGAAGCGGCGGCGCCGCATCTTGATGATGTACGCGCCGATCGCGAGCACGGCCGCGCCGATCGCGACGTACGCCCAGATCGTGCCCGCGATCGGTCCGAGGAAGCTCACAGGAGGTCCTCGCTGCGCTCGGCCTCCTGCACAAGCCCGCCCGCATGCGATTCGCTCGCTTCGCTCGCTTGCCTCATCGCAAGAACCCGCCCGATCGGAAGATCCGCAGCACGAGCTCGTCGAACGGGATCGACGTGTGCGTGCGGAAGAACGGCATCGCGTACTTCGTGCAGTACGCCTCGAGCTCCTTGCAGTACTTCTCGTGCTCGCGCTCGTACGCCTCGAGCAGCGACTTCGAGACCGTGACTTCCCGCGTGTCGCCGGTCTCGCAGTCGACGAGCGCGAGGTCGCCGTGCAGCTTCGGCGACGCCTCGCGCAGGTCGTAGACCTGCAGCACGAACGGCTCGAACTTGTGGTAGCGGAGCGTGTTGATGCCGGCCTCGAAGCCGCGCGGGTCGTAGAAGTCGGAGATGACCACCGCGAGCCCGCGCCGCTTGTTCTGCGCGACGAAGTCCTTCATGCACTCCGCGAGCTCGGTCTTGCCGCCGATCTCGCAGTCGCGCAGGAACTGGAAGACGCGGAAGATGCGGTTCTTGCCGCGGGTCGGCGGCAGCCTGTCGATGATGCGGTCGCCGAACGGCACGATCGCGACGCGATCGAGGTTCGCGAGCCCGACGTATGTCAGCGCCGCGCCGACCTGCATCGCGTAGTGGAGCTTCGGCAGCGGGCTGCCGATCGACATCGAGTCGGAGACGTCGACCAGGATGTAGATGTGGAGGTCCTCTTCTTCCTCGAACAGGCGGAGCAGCAGCTTGTCGAGGCGGCCGTAGAGGTTCCAGTCGATGTAGCGGAAGTCGTCGCCGCGGGCGTAGGTGCGGTGGTCGGCG
>DATJXL010000350.1:0-3912 GCA_035500135.1 Kofleriaceae bacterium | reverse complement strand
CAGCGCCGCGCGCGTCGCGGTGTCGTCGGCGGGCACCGCGGCTGCCGCCGCCTCGAGCGCGGCGGTGGCCTCGGGCCAGCGCTGCAGCCACTGCGCGAGCCGCGCGAGCTCGACGCGCGCGCCCTCGTGCGTCGGATCGAGCTTGAGCACCTCGAGCCACGCGTCCATGCCCTGGCGCGCGTTGCCGAGCTCGGCCTCCTCGACACGCGCGATCCGCGCGAGCAATTCGACGGCCTCGGTGCCGGCCGCGGTCGTGCGTTGCACGCGCAGGACCCCGACGAGATCCTTCCACAGCTTGTCTTCCTCGTAGAGCGGCTCGAGCAGGCGCGCGACGCGCATCGTGACCGCGCCCGCCTTCGGATCGGTGAGCAATTCCTCGAGCAGCTCGCGCGCGTCCTCGTGGCCGCCGTCGCGCTCGACGACGCTCTCGAGCAAGTCGACCGCGCGCGCCGGGTCGCCGAGCTCGCGCGCGAACAGCTTCGCGCGGCGCAGGCCGAGCTCCTCGAGGTGCTCGGCGTCCTGCACGTGATCGGTCCAGCGCGCGAGCAGCTCCTCGAGCTCGCGCCACTGCTTGGCGTCGCTGTAGATGCGGTCGAGCGCCTCGAACGCGATCGGGCTCTCGCCGTCGACCTCGAGCACGCGGCGATACGCCGCGCCCGCGCGCGTCGAGTCGTGAAGCAGCTCCTCTTCGAGCACGGCGATCGCGAGCAGCGTCTGCAGGCGGGTGCGGCGATCGAGCGTGACCTCGACGCGGCGCTCGAGCAGCGCGCGCAGATCCTGCCAGCGCTGCTCGGCGCGAAAGCTCGCGGCGAGCGCGTCGAACGCGTCGGGCGCGTCGGGCTCGACCTCGAGCACGGCGAGCCACGCGCGCTCGGCCGCCGCACGATCGGCGAGCCGCTCGCCGGTGACGTGCGCGAGCTCGGTCGCGACCGCGCGGATCTGCTGCGGCGGCGCCCCGTTCGTCTTGAGCTGCGCGAGCGCGGCGCCGAGCTGGTGCGCCCACTCGCCGTCGCGGCCGAGCTGGCCCGACAGCGCGCCGAGCGCCGAGCGCACGTCGCCGTCGCCGGGCGCGGCACCGATCACGCGCAATCCCGCCTGCCACGCCGCGCCCGGATCGCCGAGGTCGACATGATAGAGCCGCATCAGCTGGCGATCGAGCTCGACGCGCTCCGCCGGCGCCGTGTCGTCGGCCGAGCGGAGCACCTCGAGCGCCGCCGCCTGCTGGACGACCTGCCGCGAACGCTCGAGCTGCGGCAGGATCAACCGCACGCCCGCGATGCGCTCCTTGCTGTCGAGCCTCGCCGCGAGCCCGGCCGCGAGCACGATGCGCGCGACCGCGTCGACCGCGAGCGGCCGCACGCCGGCAGCGCCGCTCGCAGCCGGCACAGCGAGCGCGTCGCGGTAGTAGCGCAGCGCCTGCGCCGGGCGATCGAGGCTCTGCTCGGCGAGCGAGCCGAGCCGCATCAACAGATCGAAGCGCGCCTGGCCGTCGCCGCCCGCGGGCGTCTGTTCGAGCTGCTGCGCGAGCACGTCCGACAGCGACTCCCAGTCGGCGCGCGCCTCCTCGATGCGGGCGAGCGCGCGCAGCGCCCGACCCAGGCCCGGCGCGGCGGCCAGCGCCTCGCGATACGTCGCCGCCGCGGCGTCGAGATCGTGGATGCGCTGCTCTTGCAGCTCGGCGATGTCGATGAGCAGCGCGGCGCGTGCCTGCGGATCCTTCTCGCGCGCCGCGCGCTTGCGATACGACGCGAGCAGCTCGGGCCAGTCGGCGACCTGCACGGCGAGCTCCTCGAGCGCGCCCTCGGCGTCGCGATCCTCGGGCGCGAGCTGCAACACCTGGCGGTGGTAGCCGCGCGACTTCTCGGGATCGGCGAGCCGCTTGCTCGCGACCCGCGCGAGCTCCTTGAACAGCTTGACCCGCGTCTTCTCGGGCAGCGTGCCGCCTGCACCCCGTGTCATCGAATCGCCGGCCCGCGACGCCTCGTCGCGAGCCAGCGCGCGCTCGAACGCCGCGAGCACCTCGCGCCATTGATCGGGCTCGCTCGCGAGCCGCATCACGTCGGCGTACAGCGCCTCGCTCGTCGGATCGAGATCGAACGCGCGCACGGTCCAGCCGAACGCGAGGTTCTTCGACGCGAGCTTGTGCTCGCACAGCTCGCGGATCTGCGCGAGCTTGGCGAGCCGCGCGTCGCGATCGGCGAGCGCGCCGAGCTCGATCTCGAGCATCGTGAGCAGGCGCGGCCACTTCTCCTGCTTGGCGTACATCGGCGCGAGCGCGGTCGCGGCGACCGCGTGCTGGGGCTCGACCGCGAGCACGCGCTCCCACACCTGGCGGGCCTTCTCGGCGAGCTGCGGGTTGTCTTTGGCCGCGTCGGCGCGCTTCTGCGCGAGCTCGGCCGCGCGCTGCACGAGCGGCAGGCGCTTGTCCTTGCCGTCGATGCGATCGGCGATCGCGAGCAGCGCCTCGACGAGCTCCTCTTCCTGACCGAGCCGCGCGTACAGCTCCTGCAGGCCGGCGAAGTCGCCCGCCATCGCGTACAGCTCGCGCAGCGTGCGCAGCGCCTTCGCGTGGCCGGGCTCGATCTCGAGCACCTGCTTCCACGCGGCCGCGGCCTGCGCCGGCGCGGTGAGCCGGTCGGCGTAGACCTGACCGAGCTTCTCGTAGAGCGCGATCGCTTCCTTGCCCTTCACGGCCGCCGCCTGGCGATGCAGGATCTCGGCGAGCGCGAGGTAGCGCTTCTCGCGCTCGTACAGCGCCGCGAGCGCGGCCAGCGTCTCGCCGGTCTCGCCGGGTGCCGCGTCGGCGAGGATCGCGTTGTGGATCTCGATCGCGAGCCGCGCGTCGCCGAGGCGCTCGGCGGCCAGCCGCGCCATCTCCGCCTGCTTCGCGCGCCGCTCGGCCGCGGGCAGCGCGCTCGCTTCCTTGCCGAGCAGGTCGATCAGCTGCCGCCACTGCCGCCGCTTCGTGTAGATCTCCTTCAGGCGCGCGATCGCGTCGGCCTCGGTCGGCGCGAGCTCGACGATGCGCTCGAGCGGCTTGATCGCGTTCGCGAAGTTGCCGAACCGCTCCGACCACAGATCCGCGACCTCGCGCAACAGCTTGACGCGCTCGCGGTCGGGAATGCCCGGCTGCTCGGCCTGGCGGGTGAGCACCGCGATCAGATCGTTCCACCGGCCGAGCGCGCGGAACTTCGCGGCGAGCTCGTCGGTCGCGCGCCGGTTGTCCGGATCGAGCTTGAGGATCGAGTTGTAGGTGTTGATCACCATCACGTCGAGCCGCAGCCGATCGCGATAGATCTCGACGACCTCGAACAGCTTGTCGACGCGCGCCGCGACCTCGCCCTCGGGCAAGCGCTCGATCTCGTCCTTCATCAGATCGAGCAGCGCGTTCCATTTCTCGGTCTTGCGATACAGCCGGCCGAGCGCGGCGCGCGCCTTGACCGAGCCCGGATCGGCGCGCAGGTGCTGCTTCCACGCTTCGATCGCCTTCTCCGGGTTGTTCTGCTGCTCGGCGAGCTCGGCGATCTCGATCTGCAGCGACTTCTCCCCCGAGTCGCGGCGCGCGCGCGGCGCGCCCTTCTCGGCCTGCCTGAGCAGCTGCATCAGCTTGCCGCTCTCGCCTTTCGCCGTGTAGTACGCGCGGTAGAAGTCGAGCGCGGCCGGGTGCGCGGCGTCGAGCTTGCGCACGCGCTTGAAGTACTCCTCGGCCTGGTCGAGATCGCCGACGTGCTTCCACAGCACCATCGCGATCTGCAGGAGCGTGCCGAGATCCTCTTCGCGCCGCGCCTTGAGTGCGGCCTGATACGCCGCGATCACGGCCGACCAGTCGCCGGTCGCCGCCGCGGCGTCGGTGACGATGCGCAGCGCGCGCGGATGGGCCGGATCGATCCCGATCGCGCGCTTGACCGCGCG
>DATJXL010000349.1:0-2655 GCA_035500135.1 Kofleriaceae bacterium | reverse complement strand
CGCCGCTCGCGCCGGAGGTCTACGCGCACGTCGACGTGTGCGACGCGTGCCTGCTCGTGCTCGAGCTGCTCGCGGGCGCGCGCGCCGACAGCTGCGCGCCGTACGAGCCGCTGCTCGCGGCGCGCGTGGACGGCTCGCTCGGGCGCGCCGCCGGCAACTTGCTCGATCGCCACCTCGCGAGCTGCGACACGTGCCGCGCGCTCGCCGGCTCGCTCGCGCCGGCCGATGCCGACCGTGACTTCGTCGCGTTGCCGCCGATCGATCCGCGCGCGTACGCGCTCGGCGTCGAGGTCGGACGCGGCGGCATGGGACGCGTGCTCGCGGCGCGCGACCTGCGGGTCGGCCGGCCGGTCGCGATCAAGGAATTGCTCGGCCGCTCGCACTCGCTCGCGGCGCGATTCGAGCGCGAGGCGCGCGTGACCGCGCGGCTACAGCACCCCGGCATCGTGCCGATCTACGAGATCGGGCGCTGGCCCGACGGTACGCCGTTCTACTCGATGCGGTTCGTCGCCGGGGCGA
Source organism: Kofleriaceae bacterium (assembly GCA_035500135.1). Classification (GTDB taxonomy): domain Bacteria; phylum Myxococcota_A; class Polyangia; order Haliangiales; family Haliangiaceae; genus JABFXX01. Next base: position 2,136 of record DATJXL010000349.1, on the reverse strand, counting down.
CGCTGCGCGCGGCGATCGACGCCGCGCCGACCCTCGCCGCCCGGCTCGCGCTGCTGCCGTCGGTCGTGGCCGCCGCCGACGCGATCGCGTTCGCGCACGGCCAGCGCGTGATCCACCGCGATCTGACGCCGTCGAACGTGCTCGTCGGCGAGTACGGCGAGACCGTCGTGATCGACTGGGGGCTCGCCAAGGATCTCGCGGTCGATGGCGACGACGAGCCAGACGGCGAGCCGTACCGCGGTGCGCGCGCGTCGCTGACGTCGGCCGGCGCCGTGATCGGCACGGCCGCGTACATGCCGCCCGAGCAGGCGGCCGGCGAGCGCGCCGACGAGCGCGCCGATGTCTACGCGCTCGGCGCGATCCTCTATCACCTGCTCGCGGGCCGCCCGGCGTACCGCGGGCGCGGCACGGACGACGTGGTCGAGCAGGTGCGCCGCGGCCCGCCCGCGGCGGTCGAGACGATGGCGGCCGACGCGCCGCGCGATCTGGTCTCGATCGTCGGCAAGGCGATGGCGCGCGATCCGGCGGCGCGTTATCCGAGCGCGCGCGAGCTCGCCGACGAGCTGCGGCGATTCCAGACCGGTCGCCTCGTCGAAGCGCACGTCTACACGACCGCGGAGCGGATGAAACGGTTCGTCGCGCGCAACCGCGCGCCGCTCGTCGTCACCGCGGTCGCGGCCGCCGCGCTCGCCGCGATCGGCGCGATCGCGGTGCGCCGGGTGCTGCGCGAGAAGAGCGCGGCGCAGATGACCGTGCTCACGCTGCTCGAGGAGCGCGGCCGCAGCGAGCTGCTCGCCGGCAACTCGCTCGGCGCGCTCGCATACCTCGACGCCGCATACGAGGGCGGCCGCCACGACGCGGCCTCGCTGCGCTTCCTGCTCGCCTCCGCACTGCGCGACATCGCCGCGGTCGACGGCAAGGATCTCGATTGCGCCGGCGACGTGCGCTTCCTCGCGTTCTCGCCCGACGGCAGCAAGCTCGTCGCCGCGTGTCACGACCGCGCGAAGCTGTGGCGGCTCGCCGATCACGCCGAGGTCGCCACGCTCGGGCCGTTTCCGGGCGGCTTCGACGAGCTGGCGTATTCGCACGACGGCAAGACGATCGCGACGTGGGGCGGCGACGGCGTCGCGCGGCTGTGGGACGCCGCGACCGGGCAGCTCGTGCACGCACTGCCGCACGCGCCCGACACGACGATCACGTTCGTCACGTTCACGCCCGACGACACGCGCGTCGCGACCACCGGCTACGACGGCTGGGCGCGGATCTGGGACGCGCGCACCGGTGAGCTCGTGCGCCCGATCCGCGCCAGCGATGCGCTCGTCTTGCATCATCTGTACGGCGTGATCGGTCGCGACGGCCGCACGCTGCTCACGGTCACGATCCAGGGCGACGGCGCCGGCTGGGACCTCGACACCGGCGCGAAGCTCGGCGGGTTCGCGCACGGCAGCTTCGTGGTGGGCGGCCGGCTGTCGCCCGACGGCTCGCGTGCGGTGACGTGCGGCGCCGACGGGCTCGTCAAGGTATGGGACGCCACCGCGACCGGCGCGCAGGTCGCGCAGCTGGCCGGCGCGACCAGCGTCGTGTGGCACTGCGAGTTCTCGCCGGACGGTACGCGTGTCGTCGCGTCGTCGCACGACGGCCACGCGTTCGTGTGGGAGCTCGCGACCGGCGCGACGATCGCACAGGTCGCGCACGGCAGCGCGATCTGGACGTGCCACTTCGCGCCCGACGGCCGCCGGTTCGTCACGGTCGGCGTCGATGGCTCGGTGAAGGCGTGGGACGCGACGACCGGTGGCCTCCTCGCGAGCCACGATTCGCAGGGCGGCAAGGACGCGAAGTTCACGCCCGACGGCGAGCGGCTGGTCACGGCCCGCGGCGACGGCCGGATCCGGATCTGGAAGCAGCCGAACGGCCCGATGCGCGCGGCGCTCGCGTGGGGCGATCACGAGTCGGAGCTCGCGGTCACGCGCGACGGCGCGCGCGCGATCGTCGAAGGCGCCGATGGCTGGGCGAGCGTGCGCGACACCGCGACGGGCCGGGCGATCGGCTCCGAGCGCATCGCCGCGCCGGTCGCGGTAGGCAACGACCGGCTCGCCGCGATCGACGACCGAGACGGCGTGGTCGTACTCGACGAAC
>DATJXL010000348.1:0-4658 GCA_035500135.1 Kofleriaceae bacterium | reverse complement strand
CGTCGACTGTCGTCCGCACTCCGGACGTAGATCATGCAGGTGCGCCTCGTGTCGATCCCTCGCGATCCATTTCGGAGCGCGACTCGATCGACTCGTTCATTCGAGGCCCCTAACAAAGTTAGCACCCCGGCAGATAGACACAGTTCTCGTCGTCGACGACGACCCTATTTTCCTCGGTACGATGAGGCGCGCGCTCGAAGCGCGTCATAAGCGCGTGCTCGAGGCGAGCGACGGGAACACCGCGATCGCGAAGGCATGCGAAGGCAAGCCGCAGCTTGCACTCGTCGACCTATGGATGCCTGACCAGAACGGAGTGTGGACGATCGCGAACTTGCGGTCTCTCGACGTGGCAATGGTGATCGTGCTTCTGAGCGGTGACCTCGAGAACCGGTACGTCGCCGACGCGATGAAGGCTGGCGCCGAACACTGCCTCGATAAGTTTACGCCGGCCGATGCTATCCTACGCTACGTCGAGCAAGGGGAACCGATCGACACGGCTCCGAGTGGCTCAACGATCGCCGAGGCAAGCAACTACTGCGTGAGAAGCGCACTCATTCGCGCCAAGGGCAACGTGACCGATGCGGCTCGAATGCTCGGGATCACGCGTTGCGGTCTGCAGAAGATGATGAAGAAGTCGGTCGGTCGCGTTTGATTTGATAACCATCGCGAGCGCGCGATCGACCCATGCGCGGGCATGGCCCTCAGCGCGTCCCCGCCACGCATTCACCGTCGAGAACGCCGACGGCGATGCGGGCGTCTGCGATCGCGGCCGAGAGCCAGTCGGCAACGCAGTCCGTGACCATTGGGCGCACCGTCTTTCGGGCCAATCCCGCGAGCGAAAGGTCGAGCCAATCGACGGCAACGCGCGTGCCAGCGATTTTCGCCACGGGCTCGCTAACGCGCTGACGATCGATCGCAAGCGCGATCGATGTCGTTGACCGGCCAGCGAAATCGACTGCGCGTCCAGCCGGGATCATCTCACGCCGTGAAAAAAAGCCTCCAGCTCGCTCTATCTGTTTAGGAGGAGCAATGTCGGAACTGGCTTTCAACATCAACGGCGAGGGGTTCGAGGTACCGGCCCACGCTACCGGCTGGCGCGTGCGCAAGATGCGGCACAAGGGTGCGCCGGAGGTGGTGTACGGGCGCGACGGACTGCCGCTCGTGTTGCCGATCAGCGCGCAGATGGACGAGCTGCGCGCCGAGGTCGATACGACCGGGCGCTATCGGCTCGATCTTGTCGATCAGGACAACAAGGCGATCGCGGGCGCGCCGTCGGGCTACGTGCAGGTGAACTTCGAGTCCGCGCCCGCGTCGAGCCAGGGGCCCGGCGCGATCGGGCCGCTCGTGTCGGCCGCGTCGTTCGGCAAGCAGAGCGAGAACATCCTGCTCGAGTCGATGCGGATGCAGTCGCTGGTCGCGGTCGCGGTCGTCGAGCGCTTCCCGCAGATGATGGAGGCCGCCGCCACGCTGCTGCGCGCGGCCGACGGCGCCGGTCTGCCGGCGCGCCCGCCGATGGCGACCTCCGATGATGACGACGACGAGGAGGACGACGGCGAGGCCGAGGCGGTCGAGCAGGACACGGCGAAGACCACCGCGAGCTTTCTCGATCTGCTGCAGCCCGCGGTCGGGCCAGCGATGCAGTACCTCGTGAGCGGCTTCATGAGCGGTCAGCTCAAGCTGCCGGGGGGCCTCGCCGAGATGTTTGACTGGCGGAAGGCCGCGGCGCGCGGGAAGAGCACCAAGACGGAGTCGCATCCTGCGCAGCCGGCGAGCGCGACGACGCCCGCCACGGCGGCGCCCGCCCCCGAGGTCACGGTGGAAACACCGGCCGCGGCCGAGCCGCCCCCGAAGTCGGGCATCCAGAACGCGGCGCAGTTCGTCGCGATCCAGGAGGCGCTCGGTCCCGAGGATGCCGCGTTCGTCCGGCAAGCGGCATCGAACCTGTCGCGGGAGCAGGTCGAAGCGTGGCTCGCGCGGCTCGGGCAGCTCAGCGTCGCGGATGCGGTCGCCGAGATTCGGAAGGAGATCGCGAAGTCGAAGGCTGCCGGAGGTCCGTCGTGATCGCCCTGCCCTTCAACGACTACTCGTGCCTCGCGTCGATCAGCGAGGTGATCGCGGACCTCGTCAAGAACGAGGATCCGTTGATCGCCGAGCTCGCGGCGAAGCACCCGACGACGCGCAGCCTCGCGCGCTGGATCCGCACGCTTCCGCAGCGCGACGACAACGGAGAGACGAACGACGGACCGAAAGTCGAAGCGTGCGATCCGCCGCAGCGCCTGCGCGTGCCTGCAGACGATCCCAACTGCGTCGAGCGCGCGGCGATGTACCTCGCGATCGCCGAGCTGATCGATCCGGAACCCGTCCGCCAGCTCGCCACGCTCGATCTGCCGGTCGGGCTCCACACGTTTCCCGTCGAGAACGGCGTCCCCGTCATCCTCGATCCGACCATTCCGCGCAACTGCGTCACCTGCGGACTCGCCTGCGAGGCGAAGGGCCCTGTGACGGTCGACGCGCGCGACGCGATCGAATGGACGGCGACGCTCGCCGAGGCCGGCGCGGCGCCCCTCCGCAACGGACCGAGCCGCCGCTGGTTGCGCCGAGCGCGCAACGCGGTGCTCCGGCTCGTCAACGAGGGCGCCGCGCCGGCGAGCTCCGGTGACATCGGCGCGATCGGCTGGATGTTCGCGCTCGCGGAGCGCGCCGCGCGGCGTTACGGCGTCCGCGCGATCGCGATCGTCCGTACGACCGCCCGCGCGATCGCCGACCTGCTCGATCAGGCGCTCGCCCGCAAGGAGCGCAACCTCGCGCTCGAGATCGGCGGCTTCCGGTTCGAGCCGACGGCGTGGATGAGTCAGCTCGCGAAGATCGCCGGCAACGTCGGGCTCGATCTCGGTGCCGCCGCGCTCCATACCGAGCTCAACTCTCTGGGCATTGGCGACGACATCTTCGGGCTCGTCGAGCAGGAAGCGAACAAGCAGGGAGCGACGCTCGGAGTGCTCGCGCACCCGCCGAAGCTGCCGACGTTCGCGTCGATGGTGAAGAAGGCCGCCACGTAGTCACGAGACACATCGCTTTGCTCGTCGCGCATGGTGCGCGCGAGCAGCAAGGATTCGCCCGCTCGCGCGGGCATGGCCGGGTATTGCCCGGAGAAGGACAAAGACTGTGAAGAAGCAGGACGACAACACGCGCGACGAGATCGCGCACGACTGGAGGGATCTCGTCGTCGCGCTGCGCGACGTGATCGATGGCGGGCTCAATACCGCCGCTCGCATCTCCTCGCACGAGTTCGAGTGGGACGCGATCGAAAACATCCGCGAGTTCGTCTACGACTGGCTCGACGGCCGCCCGGCGCATTTCAAGATCGCCGACCTCCTGCTCGTGCTCCGCATCATTCTGGCGGAGGTCGAGATCGAGCTCGGGATCGACAGCGCCGAGCTGCTCGAGCCGCTGAGCGCGCTGCTCGATGTCCCGTCGTTCCGGCCGGCGGTGATCCGCCTGCCGGGCGCCGACAGCCACGAGAAGCCGACGGTCGTGATCCGTCGGGTCGCGCGGCACCGCAATGCCGCGGCGCCGTTCATCTCTCTCGCCGCCTGAAAGGAAGGAAGACACCATGGCGAAGAAGAAGAAGTTCAAGTTCGGGAAGCACAAGCTCCGTAACGCGGCGCCGCGCGCCGCCGTCAAGAAACCCGCGGCCGAGGAGACCGCGCTGCGCAGGCTCGGCTACACCGCCGCGGGCGCGGCCGGCACCGCACTCGCGGGCTCGTTCCTCGCGCACGAGGGATGGGCGCCCAAGACGATCGCCACGGCGCTCACCGCAGTCGGTGCCGGGCTCGCGTGGAAGGGCGACGAACCGACCGTGCGCTCGATTGGTGCGGGCGTGATGTCGGCGGCGGGCAGTCAGCTCGCGCTCATGGTGATGGACGATCGCGATCAGAAGGTCGCGGTGCAGACCGCGCAAGCGACGCAGACCGCGCAGCTCAAGAAGCCCGCGAACGCCGGCGCGCTGCCGCCGGGCTCGCTCGAGTCCGCCTTCAACCAGGCGCGCGCGCAGCTCGCGCTGGTCGGCGGTGACGAGGTGACCGACTAGCACGATCCAGATCGGGGGTCGGGGTCGCGCGCGAGGGGAAGCGCGACCAAGAGAGGAGCACGAATGAACGAGGATGATATCTATTACGTCGACGAGCGGAACGCCGTTATCAGCACCACGCGCCAGCCGGGCCAGCCTGGCCAGCGCGTGATCTTCGGGACGCCGCGTCCGACCGGTGTGGGTCCGCGCGCGATCTCGCAGATGGGCCCGTACGGCCAGCCGTCGCCTTTCGGTCCGCAGGGACCGTGGGGTGTGCCGCCCGGGTACTGGAACCAGCGCAGCCCGTACGGTAGCCCGTACGGCGCGTCGGTGCTCGATCGGCTGTCGGCCGGCAAGATCGTCGACATGGCGGCGCAGGTGTTCGCGGCGCTGATGTCGCTGCCGGATGCTCCGGTCGCGACGGCCGATCCGGCGACGGACGTGCCGAACCTGATCACGTATCAGAGCTCGCTCGCGTCGTACGCCAAGCGTGACGAGCAGATCCGGACGCTCGGCAGCCTCGTCGCGAAGTTGGTGGGGTAGCCGATGGCTTACATCGGGAACGGTCAGCCGCAGGCGACCAAGAGCATCT